>JAPKYT010000121.1 GCA_026394155.1 bacterium
ACGCCTTCCGCCCCTACAACTGACGATCACAAACCGTAGGGGCGCATGGCGATGCGCCCGCCGTTGATGATAGACTCACACCGGGCGGAACGCCTTCCGCCCCTACAACCGACGATCACAAACCGTAGGGGCGCATGGCGATGCGCCCGCCGTTGATGATAGACTCACACCGGGCGGAACGCCTTCCGCCCCTACAACCGATGATCACAAACCGTAGGGGCGCATGGCGATGCGCCCGTCTGAGTCCTTGCGAGGAACGCAAGGTGAATCGAAGGTGATCCTCTCCAATATTCCGCCGTCAGTTTTCTCTGGAGCTTACCAACATCTTAATCTTCAATCACTAACCTCTAACTCCAGCAAACTCCCCCCTTGATCTTGTCCCATTTTTGTTGTATATTTAGAACGCGAAAAGAAGAAAATCTGAACATCCGCGAAGTCGGTTTTCACTTCTTTTCTGCGACTTGAAAATTGCACAACCCTCTGAAAACAATTCGGTAGCATAGTTCGTTTGGTCAAAAAAAGTTTTCCCCTCTCCTTCCCCCCAGCTTGACTGGGGGGACGCAAGGGGGGTTCCGAACTCAAGGCGCATGTACTATCTTCTGACGCAAATCCTCTTTTATCTCTACTGGGCCATCGCAGTCGTCACCGGCGCGCTGCTCGTGCGTGAAATCCTGCGCGAAGCCGGCTGGAAGACGCAAGCTACGGCGGCGCTGGCGGTGATTCCGTTTCTGCTGCGAGCGTTTCTGCTGAAATGAGGCAGTCCACAAGCCATCGCCTGCGCGGCGCCATTTTTCTTTTCATCGCGGCAGCACTCTGTGCCGTTGCGGCGCGCGATTTCCTCGCTGCGCGCTGCGATGAGCCGCTCTTTCCTGCACGCGGGGCGACTGTAAAGCGGCTGTCCGATTATTTTGCGCCGCTAAGGGGAACCCGCGCCGACGGCGAGGTGTTCATTTTCGAGGGACGCGAGCCGGGCGGAACGATGTTGGTGCTCGGCGGCACGCATCCCAACGAGGTGGCGGGATTCCTCGCCGCCTGCATTCTTGTCGAGAACGCCGTGGTTTCGCGCGGGAGACTGATCGTGGTTCCGCGCGCCAATCATAGCGCGTTCACGCACACCGAACCGGGCGAAGCCCTGCCGTCGCATTTTGAGATTGAGACGCCCGGCGGCAAGCGCGAGTTTCGCGTGGGCTGCCGCTTCACGAGCCCTCTCGATCAGTGGCCGGATCCCGAAGTCTATCTGCATTATCCCTCCGGTCAGCGGCTCTCGGGCAACGAAACGCGCAACATGAACCGCGCCTATCCGGGCCGCGCCGACGGCGATTTCACGGAGCGCGCCGCCTTCGCCGTGACCTCACTCGTCCAACGCGAGAAGGTGGACCTCGTCATTGACCTGCACGAAAGCTCGCCCGAATACCCGGTCATCAACGCTATCGTGGCGCACGAGCGCGCGATGGATCTGGCCGCATTGGCCGCTCTCTCGCTGCAAGGCGAAGGACTGGCTCTCTCGCTCGAATCGTCGCCCGCGAACTTCCACGGCCTCACGCACCGCGAACTCGGCGATGCCACAACCGCGCTGGCCGTGCTCTTGGAGTCGGCCAACATCATGCAAGGCCGCCTGCGCGGACGCACCACCGCCGAAAAGATTCTCAGCGGAAAGGACGGCGGCTATCTGAAGGCCGCGCGCGCGAACCTGCTGCGCGTACCCTACGACTCCTCCGGCATCTCCATCGAAACGCGCGTGGGGCGTCACCTCGCCGGCGTGCGCGCGCTGACCGAGGCGCTGACCACTCTCTTTCCGGATCGCTCCGTCTGTCTGGAGGGAATCCCCGCCCTTGCCGAGGTGCAGGCCAAGGGCGTCGGCGCCTATCTTGCCGCGAAAACTCGTTCCTCCGAATAGCCTCAAGGACACTGCGCTTGAAAAGAACTCTTGTCCTAACCGCGTTCGCCTGCGCCGTTCTATTGAACGTCGCCTTCGCCGAAGCTCCATCTCCGGCCGAGCCGATCCTGCTCACCTCGTGCGGCCAGAGCGCGGACGTGCTCATGATGAAAACCCTGCTCGCCAGAGACAGCCTCCATTTCGTCTATCTGCCACAGGCCACTTACGCGGATTTGGCCGGAGCCGGTTCGATCATTATGGTTCTCGGTGGCAGCAGCAAAGGACTGGGCGCCGCCAAGATCAGCGAGACCGAGGAAACGGCTCGCGTCACCGCGTTGCTTGACTCCGCGCGAGCGAAGGACGTGCCGGTGCTGGCCGTGCACATGGGCGGCTTGAACCGCCGTGGAGCTCTCTCGGATCCCTTCAACCGCATCGGCGCAGCCGCGGCGGTCCGCATCATCGTGGTCAAAGGCGGCAACGATGACGGTTTCTTTGCCGCGATCGCCGCCGAAAATTCAGCGCGGCTGGACACCGTGGACAACGCACTGCTGGTCGGCCCGCTGGTGAAAGCGATCTTTCGCCCGGCTGCCGGCGAGTAATCAGCTATCGCCCAACAAAAAACAAGCGGCCCGGTCTTTCCGACCGGGCCGCTGACGTTGGCAGAATGGACTGCAGGCGTCACTTCATCAACAGCATCTTCCGGGTCTGCACGAATCCCGGCGCTTCCATGCGATAGATGTACACACCGGCGCCGACGGCCACGCCCGCGTCTGAACGGCCGTTCCACTGAATCCGGTGCACACCCATCGGGTAGTGGGTGTCCGTCAGCGTGCGCACGTGCTGGCCCATGACATTGTAGATTTGAATCCGCACCGCCGAAGGATTCGGCACCGAGAACATGATCTCGGTCTCGGGGTTAAACGGATTCGGGAAGTTCTGCGCCAGCTCGAACCGGTCAGGGAGGAGCTGCATCGGATCTCCCACCGCGCCCGGAATGCCCAAGTGGAACACCGAATCGGTGGTGTCGGTCAGCACGGCTTGGGGATAGATGAGACTGCTGTCCACTAACAGGATCCGGCAGAAGTTCAGCGTGTCAATGGCGGGCAGCGTGCAGGTCATGGAAGTGATCAGCGAATCGCGGCAGAGCAGCGAATGCCGCTGATTGTTCACTAACAGCCAGAGCTGCGCGCTGGTGATGCACTCCGGCGTGGGCCGCTCGAACTGAAGCGTGAACTGCTGGCCGTGACGATTGTTGCCGGTCAGATTTCCGGACGGGCCCAGCGCAAAGCGCAGTTGATAAGTGCTGCCGTTGTCCGCGTTGGAGGGCGCGGACTCTCCGGCCCCGTTGAAGGCCCTGACCCTGTACGAGCGCACCCGATCCGTGTACACGGTGAACTGCGTGAAGCGCTCGGTGGAACCGGCGGACACGACCAGCGTGTCGTCGGCGTAGATGTTGAACCCGCTCACGTTCTGGCCGATGTGCTGCCAGGTCACAAGGACCGAAAGGCAGTACAGGTCGTTCGAAGCCACACAGTTGACCGGCGCACTGGGCACTTCGCCGCTGGTGCCGCAAGGGCTGTTCACGCAATGCCAGTCCACCTCATTCGTGAACCACTCGTCAACGCCCGGTGGAACCGTAAACACGTCCGAGCGCCAGCAGCACCCGCCCGAATTCACCTGCAGGTAATAAAGAGCGGTGTCGGGGGGCTCGGGAAGCTGAGGCACGTAGAAATAGGGATCGGTGTCAAAGAATCCGAGGCCAAGACCCGCCGCCTGACCGTTCATGGCCATGCAACTCCAGAGGGCCTGCCCGTACCCCTCGCCCTCTTCCACCTGAACATCGGAGGTGTCCGGGCCGTTGGCGTTGTTGTCCCAGAAAATGCAGATCGGCACTCCGTCTGCGTACGGGTGCAGCGCCGTGTTCTCGCAGGGACATCCCAGAGGAGCGTTTACACCCCGACTCTCGTAGGTGATTTGAATGCTGCCTTCATCCCCGAATGCCCAGGATGCCATGGCAAGGCAAAAGAGGCCGGACAATAGTGTTCTCGCGAACTTCATGGTAGCTCCAGAGTTGGACCCGAAGGTCGTTATATTTGTCGTTGCTGATGAAAGTCAAAGAAATACATGCCGGACGCCGCGGTCACCGGGACATTGGCCGCTTTGAACGCAGCATCCGAACCTACTAATTTAGCCCTGCGGCGTTAAAAGTCAACCCCTATCCCTGCATTCGCCGTTTTTCGCCTCTGGGTCAACTGCACGAAGACCGCACATTCCGTGCCGCGCCTCTTGCGCCCCCGCAGTGAATACCTTACCTTACGGGCAGACCGGCGCTGCTATGGGGACGCCCCGTCTGCGCCCCACGGCGCCGGCGCGGAACCACTGGCGGAAGGCGGCGTACCACGTTTACTTTGCATCTCGGAAAACCAGCGATAAGTCCATAAAACGTTGATGCTTCGGAAACAACTCCGGCCATGAAACCTCTTGCATTGCTTGCCCTGAGTGTCTCTCTTTTTCTCGCAATCCTCTTCGGCGGCGCCTCGAACCTCCCGAGGGCTGCCGTTTTCCCATCCCATGCGTCCGCGCACTCGTCCCTGCCGCCGGCGGCCGTGTGCTTTGCGCCCGGCACTCCGCCGGAGTACATGGCCGAATGGCAGGCCCGCATGGAGGGCTGGGGTTACCTCGATTACCGGATCGCCGAACGGTGGGGACGGACCGCCACCAACAATCAGACCGGTTCGCGCGGCACGCCCATCACCCTCACCTACAGCTTTGTGCCCGACGGCATTGACGTTTACGATGGTGCGCCCAACGTGCTCTTCGCGCGGATGAATGCCTTGTTCGGATCACCCGCCGTGTGGCAGGCCAAGTTCGCGCAGGCATTTCAAGACTGGAGCCGCCTGAGCGGCCTTCGCTATGTCCAAGTCAGTGACGACGGCGCGGTCTACCCCGATAGCCGTGGCGTCACCGGCGCGCGCGGCGACGTGCGAATCGCTGCCGCCCCCATTGACGGGCAGTGGAACATTCTGGCGATGGACTACTATCCCGACTACGGCGACATGCTGCTGGACTCCGATGAGAATTGGGCTGCTCCGGCTCAGAACTACATCTTCCTTCGCAACATCGTGCGTCACGAACACGGCCACGGCATCGGACTGGCGCATGTCTGTCCCGCCAATAGCACCAAGTTACTGGAGCCGTACTACTCGTCCGCCTTTGACGGTCCGCAGCACGACGACATCCGCGGGGCGCAGCGCAACTATGGCGACCGCTATGAAGACAACGACAATGCGGCCACCGCTACGCGGCTGGGAACTGTCGCAGGTGACACCGCCTTCGCGCCGCTCAGCCTCGACGGCAGCAACGACGCGGACTTCTACAAGTTCGCTATTCCGGCCGGACAGGGCTTCACCCTCGTCCTCAGCCCGGACGGCCGCCAGTATCGAGAGGGGCAGCTGGTCGGCGAAGAGTGCGGTGAGGACGCCTTGATTAATTCGCTCGATGACCTGAATCTCGATCTTCAGTTGTACAACGCTTCCGGCTCCACGCTCTTGGCGGAAAGCGCGGCCCATCCGGCGGGGGAAGCCGAGCAGATCTATCACTATATGGTGCCTCTCGCCGGTGACAGTTTCATGGCCAAAATCACGGGAACCGGCACCAACGAGGTGCAGCTCTACACCCTGCAGTTCAGCCTCTTCAATCTCGACGAACCCTATCTCACGGTTTGTCCGGTGAACTTCGACAGCGTGGCGCTGGGCTCGCAGGTCACGCGGAACACGCGCATCGTCAATCCGGCCGCCGTCTCCCTCAACATATTCTCCATGTCGCTGGATGGCCCGTTCACTGTGGAACCGTCCGCGCCGCAGACCATACCGTCTCATGATTCGCTGACGCTCACTGTGCGATACTCGGCCGACACAACGGGCTATCATTCGGGCACGCTCAGCATCTCCCACTCCGGCCCGGGCGGCCAGCTCACCTGCGAAGTCTCCGCCACGGCTGTGGCTTCGTGGCTGCAGTTCGTGCTCTCACGGAACGTGGACTTCGGCGACGTGCCGCTGGGCACCACCGACAGCGCGCGCGTTCCGATACGAGCGCAGGGCAACCTGCCGCTGACCATCCAAAGTGTGATGGCATATCCGTCGTTTTCACTGGAGCTGAGTCTGCCGCTGACTCTGCAGCCGCTGGAGGCGCTGGTATTGTGGCCGCGCTTTACGCCTGCCGCGCTGGGTCTGGCCGAGGGAATTCTGCTCATTTATCACTCGGGAGTAGGCTCTCCGGACACGATGTTTCTGCGCGGAACATGCGTTCCCGGCTCGGCCGATGACCAGCCGGACGCGTTGCCCGTGGCGTTTCGCGTCAGCCAGAATTATCCGAATCCGTTCAACGCCGCGACGCGCATCTCCTTCGATCTGCCGCATGTCACGCGCGTCGCGGTGCAGGTGTACGACGTGCAAGGCCGGCTGGTGCGCGAAATGGCGGCGCGAGCGCTGGAGGCGGGACGGCATTCTCTGGTGTTCGACGGCTCCGGCCTGTCCAGCGGTGTCTATCTCTACCGCGTGGTTTCGCCCGAATGGAGCGGCACCGGCAAGATGATGCTGCTCAAATAGAGAGTCTCGCGCATGGCTCACAGTCCTACTCGCATTCACGTCACCTCCAAACTCTGCAAGACGCTCGACGTGGGCCTCCGCCGCACGCTCTTCGGCGGCAACATGATGGCCTGGATGGACGAGGCCGCCTCCATCTTCTCGCATCGCCATACCGGCGAAGAACTTCTGGTCACGCTCAAGTTCGGCGAGATCCGCTTCGTGCGGCCCGTCTTCGAGGGGCACATCGTGGATTTCTACGTGGACAACGTCAAGGTGGGCCGCACCTCCGTCAGCTTCGATCTTGAAGGCTGGACGGATGAGGATCTGGTGGTGAAGACAAGCTGTGTCTTCGTGGCCGTGGACACAAACGGCCGACCCAAGCCCATCGAGAAGTTCAGCAAGTGACTTTCCCCCTACTTCAGTAGGGGGACAAAGGGGGTTTCGGCTAACGCCACGATGCGCCCCGCCTTCCATCATAGATATCCGCAAGAGCCGTTGTCCAAAATGCTCAATCGGTTAACCATACGCACTCTTGGAGAGAAAATGAGAGCCTTCCAGTGGTCCTTGGTTCTTGTCTTTGCCCTTGCTGTTGCTGGCATGGCGCAGCCTTTGGATGATGTTCAATTATCGGGCATCGTCCGAGGCTACTTTGGACCGGACACGACGGTCTTGAGCGACGCCACGATCGTGATTGAGAACCTCGGGACTGGTCACCGCGATTCGGTCATCACCGATGCTGCGGGACACTGGTCGTGGACCGGAACGTCGAGTTCCGTGGGCGATCACCACTCATCAGTGCCGGGTAATCTCGCACTTGCTCCCAGTTATCCGAATCCATTCTCGGAGACGACGACGATTCGCATTCTGAACAATTCACAGCAGCGTGTGCGGCTCGACGTATACAACATTCTCGGTCAGCGCGTGGCCGAACTGGTGGATGACAATCTCCGCCCCGGTGCGTTCGAACTTGCGTGGAACGGCGTAAACCGTAACGGCACGCCTCTCGCTCAGGGAATGTATTTCTTGTGCTTGAACGCGGGCGGTCAAGCGGTGACCCAGAAGATGGTGGTTCTTGGAACCGGTTCTGGGCTTGCGAAAATGTCGCTTCGCGGATCGAATCTGGGAAGTGGAGGGTTGTTCGAACCCTTGCGCGGCTCCGAATCAAAAGGACACGCGAGCACGCTGGATGATTTCTCGCTTCGTCTTGAGTTCCGACACGCAAACTATGACTCCGTGATCACGAACCTCACATTACCGGATGGACAGGATACCTCCCTTGTGACATACTTGCATCATCACAATACTCCAGCAGCAGGCATGGTTCTGATTCCGGCGGGCGAGTTCACGATGGGTCGCGTTGATGTTGCAACCCCCGTGCATCAGGTTTATCTCGATGCCTATTACATGGACATCTATGTGGTGACGAACTCCCAGTACAAGGCCTTCTGCGATGCGACGAGCCGGGCTTATCCTGACGATCCCGGTTTCCCCGGCATGTCTAATTACTTCACGAATGCGGCCTATGTAAATTATCCGGTGGTGAAGGTTGATTGGTACGATGCCGGTGCCTATGCTTCATGGGCAGGGAAGCGTTTGCCGACAGAGGCGGAATGGGAAAGAGCGGCGAAGGGGACAGACAACCGCCTATATCCGTGGGGCGATACTTGGGTAGCAACCAATGCGAACATCTGGGACAACCCTGCCGACGGCTACACTTATACTTCACCAGTTGGCAACTACCCGAGCGGCATTAGTCCGGCGGGTTGCTACGACATGACAGGGAATGTCTGGGAGTGGTGTCATGATTGGTACGCAGCCTATCCCAGTGATTATCAGACCAATCCTCAGGGTCCTCCAACCGGCTTGAGCCGTATTATACGGGGCGGTTGCTGGTTCAGCAACAGCGCGAGCGCGCGGTGCGCCTATCGCAACTACGACGACCCGACTCGCGTCAGCATCGGTCTCGGGTTCCGTTGCTCCAGAACTCCGTAATTGGCTCTTGGTCTGAGGGCGAATTTTTTTAACTGAACAGATGTCTCAAGCACGCAAAAGAAGCCGGTGAGTTCCACCGGCTCTGCCCGCCGTTGTCGGTCTCCTGACCGGCAATGGCGGAGAGATTCTGGACGCCCGCGAAGACGCGGTGTCCAGAATGACAGACAGGAGCATTCCGGCCGGGTTGCGACCAACACCCGGGAGGGTGTTGGCTAGTGAACGGCTCGGCGAGTGTGTTCTTACATTTTTCAAGTCTCAAGTTTCAGGTTTCAAGTTTTCGGGCTTCATCCTTCATCCTTTCTTCCCATGCCTTTCCTCGACGTTACACTTCCGCGCACAAATGCCGAGACTAAGCGCTCGCTCATCGCCCGCCTCACGGACGCGGCGGAAAGTGCGGGTTTCGAGCGTGACATCTTTCGCGTCTGCATCCGTGAGTACGAGACCGGCGATGCCGGCCGCGCCGGCGTGCCGTGGGACGGCCAAAGCGAGATTCCGCCGCTTCATCTCGTGCTCTACACACCGCGCCTTCCCCTGCGCATGAAAAAGGCCGCCATCGAGAAGCTGAGCGAGGCCTTCGTGGACGTTCTGGCCCGGCCGGAGTGGTATCCCATCGTCCACATCCTCGAGTATTCCTACGACAACCTCGGCATCCACGGCCAGATTGCGTGGGAGGCCCATCCCGAACTCAAGAACCGCAAGTTCTACGGTGGCCTGCCGGAAGACTGACCGGCGCGCCGACCGCGTGAACCCCGTCCTGATGCGAAAAAGGGCCTGAGCAATCGGGGCCCTCTTTTCATACACGGAACTCCATTATACCACGTTGAGCCAGAGGCTGCGAGAGGATACCACCATTTGCAGCGCAGAATATTACGGTGAAAATCGTCAAACCCACCGCAAAGCGGACTCAAGTCCTCATGCCGCCTCCACTTGGGAAAGTCTGGATTATTTTCGGCACAGCCATGCGGCCTCTTGACAACTCAGCGGGTCTGCACTATTATTGTGGAAGACTGCGAAACCCATTTACACACGAGGACGGTCGTCATGAAGACCTTCATGCCTCGCAGTTCGCGGTCGTGGCACCCCAAGCACAGGGAGGATCTGCTGATGGACGACGTGACCATGCAGGAAGGGCAGGAGTTCGGGGACGGCATGTCCGCCTCTCCTCCTGCCGACGTAATTACCGATGATTTTCCCGTGGAGACCCGCACGCCGGAAGCCGCCGCGCCGGAAACGTCGTGGCAGTTCGCCGAGGATCAGGGCTCGCTGGTGAACGCCGGCTTCACCGTGGAACTGCGCAATGTCAAGACGGCCATGGTGATTGCCCCCAACCATCCCATTCCCATTTCCGTCGAGGGGCTGCTGCTCAGTCACCGCCCCATGCCGCTGGCGGCGGAAATGGAGGTCATTCTCGCCGCGGACGATCGCGAGGTGGTGCGCGAGCGCTTCTTCCTGCCCACGCCGCGCCGCGCCGAGGTGATGGCCGCCCACCGCGAACTGGCCCAGATCAGCTCCGATTTCCTGCATGATTCCCGCATGCGCGACACCGCCATGTCGGTTTACTTCCCGGAACTCTCGGAGGAGCACGATCTGTGGTACCGCATCTCCATTGATGAAAATGGCACGCTGACGTACAAGCTGCACGTGGGGCCGTCGAACAGTCAGGATGTCAAGAAGTGCATTGAGGGAACCATCCAGTTGTAGCGTTTTCGCCTCACGCGCTGCTGAAAAGCCCCGGCCGGCCGGGGCTTTTCCGTTCCTGCGAATTGTACTTCGGCTGCCCCGGCTGAATCGCTAATCCATTGTATGTTTTTCGGATAGGCCGCGCGGCCTGTGAGTTGCACGGTTCGGGACCAGGACAGCCCTCCAAGATGACTCCGTTGTCCACTGGATTTTGTCATTAGTTTTACATATTTTACTTAATTGCATCCCGAATGCGGGTTCGCATGGCATAGACCGTCAAGTTCCCGAGGAAAACGATGTCTGAGATCGCAGCCCCAGTGTCCAACACCCCCAAATTCAACAGTACCGGTGAAACATCCGTGACTGTTCCGCTGACTCCGCAAGGTACACCCTATCCCGCCGACAAATTCGGGCAGGCGATGGATGCGGTTCGCTGCATCCGTTCCGGCGACACCGTGTTTGTCGGGTCGGGCTGCGCCGCGCCAACGCTGCTTTTAGAAGCCATGGCCGCGCGCAAGAAGGAGCTGTACCATGTCGAGGTCGTTCACATTCTGATTTTCGGTCCGGCCCCGCATCTCGAGCCGGACATGGAGAACCATTTCCGGCACAATTCCCTGTTCACGGGCGCCAACGCGCGCAAGGCGGTGAATGAAGGCCGCGCCGACTACACGCCCATTTTCCTCGGCGAAATCCCCGGCTTGTTCAGCAAGGGACTGAAACCGCTGGACGTCGTGCTGGTGCAGGTGACACCCCCCGACCGTCACGGCTTCTGCAGTCTGGGCATTGACTGCGCGGCCACGCTCTCGGCGGTGCGCGCCGCCAAGTACATCATCGGCCTCATCAACCCGCAGATGCCGCGCGTTTACGGCGAGAACTTCGTTCACATTTCCCGTTTCCACCGCACGGTCGAGTACGAGTGCCCACTGCACGAGCTGCCGCGCGAACCGATGAGCGACCTGCATGCCAAGATCGGCTCCCACATCGCCGACCTGATTCCCAACGGGGCTTGTTTGCAGCTCGGCATCGGCGGCATTCCCGACGCGGTTTTGAACTTCCTGCGCAACAAGCACGATCTCGGCATGCACACCGAAATGTTCTCCGACAGCGCCGTCGAACTGGTGGAGGAGGGCATTCTCAATTGCCGCGCCAAGAACTACCACAAGGACAAGATGGTCGCCTCGTTCCTGCTCGGCACAAGAAAGCTCTATGACTTCGTGCGCGAAAATCCGCTCTGCGAGTTCCGGCCGGTGGATCACACCAACGACCCGTTCGTGATCGCCCGCAACGACAACATGATCGCCATCAATTCCGCCATCGCGGTGGACATCACCGGTCAGGTGAATTCCGACTCCATCGGCCACAGCATCTACAGCGGCTTCGGCGGCCAGGTGGATTTCATGCGCGGGGCGGCCCGCGCCAACGGCGGCAAGCCCATCATCGGATTGCCCTCCACCACCAAGAACGACACCGTTTCCAAGATCGTCTTTGAGCTCGCTCCCGGCTCGGGCGTGGTCACCACGCGGGGCGACGTGCACTACGTGGCCACCGAGTTCGGCATGGCCTTCTTGCACGGCAAGAGCATCCGCGAGCGCGCGCTCGAGCTCATTAATATTGCGCATCCCAAGTTCCGTGATGAGCTCCGCTTTCAGGCCAAAGAGGCGAAGATTATCTGATCTCTCGACCTACCCCCCAAGTAGAAAACCCTCCGCCATCGGAGGGTTTTCTGCATTTCTGCTGTCCCCCCGTTCACGGGGGGACAAAGGGGGGGTCTCGGAAAGGATGAAGGATGAAGGATGAGGGATGAAGTCCGATCCGCCGAGCTGGCTTAAGTCTTCGCAACCCGGCCGGAATCGGAAAACGCCGG
>JAPKYT010000021.1 GCA_026394155.1 bacterium
AAAAGCCCACCTCCGCGGGCGCGGCCGGATTCGTGATGTTCACAACCAGAAAACCACGATCTGCGTCCGCCACGTAGGCGTAATTCCCGGACACCGCCACGCCCCAAGCATCCCCCGGCGCGTCGGAGAACCCCGCCTCAAGAGGCGAGGAAGGATTTGTGATGTTCACCACCCGAAGACCACCCTGTTCGTAATAATCACCAATCGCATAGGCCACGTAGGCGAAATTCCCCGACACCGCGACGCCATAGGAAGCCCCTGACGTGTTGTAGAACCCCGCCTCAAAAGGTAACGAGGGATCGGCGATGTTCACCACCTGAAGTCCAACATACGCATCCGCCACGTAGGCGTAATCTCCCGACACCGCCACATCCACAGCACCCCCCGGCGGCGTAATGCAGAAACCTGCCTCAGCGGGCGAGGCCGGATTCGTGATGTTCACCACCCGAAGACCACTACGCCAGTCCGCCACGTAGGCGTAATTCCCCGACACCGCCACACCGTACGCATTCCCGGGCGTATCGTAGAACCCCGCCTCAAAGGGAGATGAGGGATTCGTGATGTCCACCACCCGAAGTCCACGCCATTGGTCCGCAACGAACGCATAGTTCCCTGACACTGCCACATCGAACGCATTCCCCGGCGTGTCATAAAAGCCCACCTCCGCGGGCGCGGCCGGATTCGTGATGTTGATCACCCGAAGACCCCTATCTCCATCCGCTACGTAGGCGTAATTCCCCGACACTGCCACACCCCGCGCAAACCCCGGTGTGTCCCAGAACCCTACCTCAATCGGCGAGGCGGGATTCGTGATGTTCACCACTCGGAGACCGCCGGCCGCCACGTAGGCGAAATTCCCCGACACTGCCACACCCCAAGCATCCCCCGGCGTGTCATACAATCCGATTTCGATTGGATGGGCCGGATCGGCAATATTCACAATTCGCAGACCGGTCACACCCGTGGCGACAAACGCCAATGTGTCCACCACAGCCACGCTAAAGGCTCCATGCCAGTGGCTGGAGAGCAATCCCACTTGCCGCACGTTGAGGCTGTCCTGCGCCCACGCCGATGCGGTCATGAGCAGCAAACATGGAACGAGCCGCTTGAAGAAAGAGTACCCTTTCATGTCAGCCCCCGATGGCTAAGACGGTGAATCAGACCGAACCACTTCCTGAAGAGGCTGCTCAGCCGGGCAGGGCCAGAGAGAAGAGCCCTGCCGCGGCGACGAGCCGAGACACTTCTTTCATCAAGATAACCACGGTTAGCCTCTTGTGCAATAGCTAAGGCAGCAACCCAAAGAGACAGCTTGGCGTGGATTTTGTGCATTATAAAG
Source organism: bacterium (assembly GCA_026394155.1). Taxonomy (GTDB): domain Bacteria; phylum Electryoneota; class RPQS01; order RPQS01; family RPQS01; genus RPQS01. The sequence goes on from JAPKYT010000021.1 coordinate 1,337, forward strand.
CCTCTGGACGGAGCCGTTTGCGCGCCGAAGCCTGAATCCGTAAATTGCAGTAGTGACCCTCGGCCCCTGTCCCGAAGCAGCGCGATAACTAACCATAGAGAATATAGAATGTTCCGAGCAGAAGATAGCGTCCGTCGCCGGAGTCTGGCCATACTTGTGGGAGGCGGCCCCGCCCCCGGAATCAACGGCGTGATCCGCTCCATCACCATTGAGGCGGTCAATTCCGGCCTGCGCGTGATAGGCATTTACGACGGTTTCCAGTGGCTGGCGAAGGGCGATTCCAGCCGCACCGTGGAACTGGATATCGAGACCGTCAGCCGCCTGCACTTCTTAGGTGGTTCAATGCTGCGCACCAGCCGCGAGAATCCGACCGACAGCCCGCAGAAAATGGAAGCCACCGTGCGCGCGCTGACGCAGCTTGAAGTGGATTATCTGGTCACCATCGGCGGCGACGACACCGCCTATTCTTCGCACCGGCTGTCGGAATTAGTGGGCGTGCAGATTCAGATCGCGCACGTTCCCAAAACTATTGACAACGATTTGCCCCTGCCCGGCGACATGCCTGCTTTCGGTTATGAAACCGCACGGCACGTCGGCTCCGACATCGTGCGCACGCTGATGGAGGACGCGCAGACCACCAGCCGCTGGTACTATGTCGTGAGCATGGGCCGCAAGACCGGTCATCTCGCGCTCGGCATCGGCAAGGCCGCGGGAGCGACTCTCACCATCATCGGCGAAGAATTCCGCGACCGCAAAATCAGCTTTACTACTGTCTGCGACATTCTCGAAACCTCCGCCATCAAACGCATGGCGATGGGACGGCCGTTCGGCGTGGCGGTGGTGGCCGAAGGCATCCTCGATCGCATTGACAAAAACGAACTCATGCGCGTGGCCGATCTCGATTATGATGCGCACGGCAACATCCGTTTTTCGGAAATTGATCTGGGCCGCATGCTGAAGAATGAGGTCCGCCGGCGCATGAAAGAGCGCGGCATTCCCTGCACCATCGTGGCCAAGGACATCGGCTACGAGCTGCGCTGCGCCGCGCCCATTCCCTTCGACCGCGAGTACGTGCAGGACTTGGGCTATGCCGCGGTGCGCTATCTGCTCAACGGCGGGTCGGGGGCGGTTGTCGCCATCAACCGCGGCAAAGTGATACCGCTCAGTTTCAGCGAGCTGGCCGACGGCGTCACCGGCCGGCTGCGCATCCGCCCGGTGGACATAGACTCCGACAGCTACAAAGTAGCCCGCCAATACATGGTGCGGCTCGAGCCTGCCGACTTCGCCGAGGTCAAGTCCACCGCCCGGCTGGCCCTCATCGGCAAGCTGAGCCGCGAAGAATTCGAGCGCCGTTTCCGCTATCTGGTCAACGATCCGCCGGTGAAACCCGAGAGCGAAGAAGTCGGTGTCGCCGGCGAGGTCCCCAAGAGCTGAAGGGACATAGCTGCTGTTGTCGGTCTCCGGACCGGCAATGGCCTCCCGATTGTCATTCTGGACACCGCGCGCTCTTCAGGCTTCGCGTGCGGGCGTCCAGAATCCCTCCCCGACGAGATCACACGGCCGTACGCGGCCACGTCGCCGGTAGAACCCCCCTATCCCCCCTACTGAAGTAGGGGGGAATCTGAGTCTCCCCCCGTTCACGGGGGGACAAAAGGGGGGTCTGCGCTCCATGCAACGAAATGCGCCCTCCCGTCCGGGAGGGCGTTGTGTTGCCGGTATCTTCGTTCCCGCCGGGTCTGCACCGTTCCTGTTTTTTTTCTATTCGTCCGCCCTCCGACGCGTCCAAGTGTCAGGACAAGTGGAAAGTGTGACCGTCGCACGGTCGAAACACCCGCAAAAAAAGGGACACGCCAGTGCGCGTCCCTTTTCGCTATCGGATTCTTGTTTCGCCGTTGTCGGTCTCCAGACCGGCAATGGCGCCATCGCGGGTTTGTAAACCCGCGACGGCGATCAGCGTGCGCGGCTGACTCTTGGCTGTCATCCTGAACCCCCAAGTCTTCGAGGGGGTGAAGGATCACTGAAAGTCGAGTCCGGATACTCTGAGTGATCCTTCAGGCCGCAAGACCCAAGAGCGGCCCTCAGGATGACAAATCCGAGGGCTATTTCCGCGCCGCGTAACCCAACAGCAGCCGGAACCGCTCCCACTGATACTCCGAGACGAGGCTGAGCTCCTCGATCTGCGCGAAAGCCGCCGCGTCCTCCACTAATTGCTGCGCCCTTTCGGCGCGGGTCGTTTTCTCGTCGGCGGTGGCATACAGAACCGTGGTCACGAATAGGAGCTTGAGCAATTCTTCGAGGCTTTCGCGGTGGAACCAGACCACGCCGCCGTGGGGATGGCAGCCGATCAGCCGCTGCACCGGCGGATCGCTGAGCATGGCCGCCACGCCGGCAAAGCGGCGCGGCGCGGAGAAGGTGAGAGCGATCCGGCCGTGCGCGAGCAGCGCATTCACGGCATCCACCTCGCGCCAGGATTCGCTCTCGCTCGCTCCCAATTCCTGAAAGACGCGGGCCAGCGTTTCGCACAGCAGCCAATCGTCCACCCGCCGCGCGATCCGCGCCTCGGCTTCGGCGTCGTCGTGCAGCCGTTCCGCTCCCCACACACAAAGCCAGCCGCCGAGAATCCGCCAGAAGCGTGCGTCGGGCGCGCGCCGTTCCGGCACGCAGCGAACCCAATGATCCCGCGCCTCGCGTTGCGTCCGCGTGCGGTCGAAGGCCACGCCGTGCGATGGTTCATGCAGATGAAGCGCCGCCAGAGTCATGCGTTCCAACTCCGGCACCACTGTCACCACGCCGTGCCTGCCCCCGCCGAAACGCAGGGCTTGCTCGAGAAACGGCGCCGCGCTTTCGGCGAAACTCCGAGCGAGTGACTCGGGTCCTTCCCCCGTTCGATGGGGGAAGTTAGAAGGGGGTGGCGGAGAAGACCCCCCATTTGTCCCCCCGTCCACGGGGGGAGACTCCAATTTCCCCCCTACTTCAGTAGGGGGGATAGGGAGGGTTTCTTTCGTTGCAGCTTTACCCACCGACCCCCCTTTTGTCCCCTCCTCGAAGCCCCCCCTTTTGTCCCCCCACGAAGTGGGGGGAGACTCGATTCCTTCCCCCACTTTGTGGGGGAAGTCAGAAGGGGGAATAGGAGGGTTCTCTCCAAACAACACCCGCAGCCGATCCGCCGTGCAGAATCTCTCGAAGGCCTCAATGAGCGGCGCGAGATAGATGCGCTTGAACTCGCGTTCCACCGATGGCACGCCGCGCCCGCCGAGCATCTGCTCCAGCCGCGACCAGCGGGCTTCGGAGTCGTCGCGCACCTCGCGAAACGAGGTGAACGCCTGATATTGGTAGGCGCGCAGCGAGACGAACAATCCGTGCGCCACGAGGTCCTGCCCGCGCCGCAAATACTCCAGCCCGGCGATTTGATCCCGGAGAATGTAGAACAGTCCTGCGTCCCCGCGCACGCCGAGCCCCTCCGCCAGCGTCTTGCGCACCAGCCGCCGTGAATCGCCGTCGGGTACGCTGAAGGCGGCCGAGGTGTGAATCCAGCCCGCCGTCTCCGCGTAGCGATTGTGACAAACCACCAGCGCTCGCGCGTCACCATAACCGTTGGAGAAGGCGAACACGTTCTCGTCCACCTCGCCGCTCTCGCGGTACACGTCGTAGAGCAAAAAGTGTTCGGCGCCACTGAACAAATGCCGCTGCCGCAGCAAGGGGAAGATCTCGCGCTCGTGCCGCCGCACCAGCTCGTCGTCGGTCTTTTCATCGTAGTAGGCGCGCTGATATTCGTGCCCGTATTTCTCGGTCAGGCCCTCGATTTGTCCGTGGCCGAACATGGGCAGCCCCGGCATGGTCACCATCATCAGGCACACGCCGAAATACTTGTCGCCCTTGCCGAACTGCGCGACCGCGGTCTCCTCGTCGGGATTGTTCATGAAGTTGACGAAGCGCTGCAAGACGCGCGGATCGAATTCGAGCACATTGCGGATCACGCTGCGGTACTTGGCGTTCTCTTCGAACTTGAGCATGTTCATGAACGCGCTGTTGTACACGCGGTGCATGCCCAGTGTGCGCACGAAGTAGCCTTCGAGCAGCCAGAAGGCCTCGGCGATGAGCAGCGTGTCGGGCGCTTCCGCCGCCACCCGGTCCACCACCTCGCGCCAGAACTCGACGGACATGCGCCGGTCGAACTCCTCGCGCGAAAGTCCGTAGAGCGCGCGCGAGGGAATGGCTCCGCCGCTGCCGGGCTCGGGAAACCACAGCCGCTGAAAGTGCTTCTTGGTCAGCGTCATGGCCGCGTCGAAGCGGATGATGGGAAACGAGCGCGCCACCTGCAGGACAGTCTGAATCATCGCCTCGCGCACCTCGGGCAAGAGGAAATTGAGCTGCGCGGTGTCATTCCACGGCATCGAAGTTCCGTCGTTGCCGTGATAAATGTAGCGCGCGTGCCCCGTGGGCTTGTCCGTGCGGCGGAAAACCACGGCCGCGTCGCTCTGGTTCCAGTAGCCGTCCTCGATGCGGATGTCTATTCCCGGATCGCCCGAGAGATTGGGGCCCTCGAAACGATAGGCGCCGTAGGGCGGATAGTCGAGTTGAATGAACCACTCGGGATGCTCGCGCACCCAGCGCGAATCAATGCCCATGTGATTGGGCACGAGGTCGCTGGCCAGATGAATGCCCCGTTTCAGGGCGCGCTCGCGCAAATTCTCCAGCGCCTCGTCCCCGCCCAAATCGGCGCTGATGCGGTAATCATAAACCGAATAGGCCGAAGCGACCGCGTCCATGTTGCCGCGCAGATGCTTGATGGTGCGCGAAGCCGCGCTGCGCTCCCAAAGTCCGATCAGCCACAAACCCGAGAATCCCCACGCCGCGAGTTTGTCCAGAGTTTCGTCGGGAATATCGCGCAGGGTACGCACCGGCCGCGCGAATTCCTTGGAGAGCTGATCGAGCCACACATAGACGCTCTTGGCCAGCACCACCGCCCGCGGCATCCAGTCGGTGTCGGACGAAAAACGCTCGGGCTCGGCGTAGGCTCCCGCGAACATGGCCTTGCTGGCCAGCAGCTTCAGATATTCGAGATCGGGCTCCTGTCCAGCGGGCCGCCATGGCATGCGCTCGTCCTCGCGCACGAGGTCTTCGGCCAGCATGAGCAGGCGCAGAAAATCCCCGCCCAAGAGTTCCGCCCAGCTCGTGCGGATGTATTCGAGCTGGCCCAGAAGCGAGTTGGGCGAGGCCTTGGCCGGCGAGGTCAGCAGCTCGAAGAGTGAGAGATTTCCCGGCCCGAATCGGGGCTGCGCGGCGAAAAAGCTCTCCAGAGTCCACACGTGCTTCAGATAATCGTCGCGCACCGGAAGCTCGCGGTCGTCGTAGAGCTCGCGCAGAGTCAGGGCGGCGGGATTGATGTTGGCGAGAAACACGAGCATCATGCGCTCGATCATCACCTGCCGTCCGGGGCGGTCGTCAACCGGGCGGTGCAAGTAATCGGAGAGCGGAACTTGATGCCGATAGACCGTCAGCGGCGCGTAGTGCTCGCTGAAACGGCGCACGGTGGCCTGCACGTGATCTTCATGCAGGCTGCGCGCCAGCCACGCCTCGGCCTTTTCGAACACGTCGGGCATGACCCGCCGCCGGTAGAGGCTTATCACCCGCTGCAAGACGTACTGAATGAGCACCAGCGCGTACAGATGCCCCGGCTTGGCGCCGCGGCCGAGCGGGCCCAGCTTGGCGTTCATGCGCGCCGTGAGTTCTTGCACGGCCTGCGCATCGGGCTGCTGACTCTCGCCTTCGCCCTTCAGCAGGTCGCGGTCGAATTCAAAGCGCTCGCGCGCCGGTCTTGAGAGGTGAAACTCCATCATCTTCAGTATACCGACCCCGCTTGCCAATGTCAAGCACGGCTGTCGCCGTGAACGTTCTCGTAGCGCCCGGCTTGCTGGGCTCCGGTCTTGGTCGTGCCGCACGGCCGTGCCCTCTTCCATCCTGCGAAGAGACCCCCCTTTTGTCCCCCCGTGAACGCACTACTGTCTCACTGTCGTGTGAACGGTCTCACAAGCGAAATGGCTCTCAGACAGGAACGCTCTTGCCTACTTCCGGCGGCCTCCTGGCCGCCCTCTACCGAGGCGGGCAGAGCCCGCCCCAAGTAGTGAGGGAAACGCACGATGTCCAAAGGCTCTCGAATTGCTCGACATACATTAAGACAGTTGTGCTGCTTGCGGGGGGGGGGATAGGGGGGGTCTGGAGTGAACCCCAAAAACTGGACAGTCAAGCGGGGTTCGTTAGGACATAGATGGGGGACTGGTTTTGCTGGATTTCGAACTGAGCGGGCGGCCGGTAGTCGAGGCTTGAGTGCCGCCGTTTCTGGTTGTAGACCTGTTC
>JAPKYT010000005.1 GCA_026394155.1 bacterium
CTAGCCCAACTTCCCCAACGTTTGACGTAAGTGCTTACGCCGCAACAAAACGACCCCCAGTTTTTCCACTACAAATCGGTTTTGTGCAGGCGTCCGGGCAGTTCCCAGCCGAGTCGTTGGAGCAGGATTTTTTGGTGGTCGTCGGGCTGCGTCACGCAGCGAGTACGGATTTCTTGGCCGTCTCGCGTGGGCATGACGACGTCGATCGCGCGGAGTTCACTCAGTTCGTCCAGCACGCGCCGCGGTTCGATGCCGAGGCCGGCCTGTTGACAGAGTTGGCCCAGGAACTTCCAGAGCACGTAGGCCAGAAAGCAGACCAGGATGTGGGCCAGCACGCGGTCCTCTTTCTGATGCCACACGGGGCGTAGCGACAAGTCACTCTTTTGAATGCGAAACGCCGCCTCGGCCTCGGTCAATTGGATGTACGCGCGCCACAAGTCTTCGTCGCTCCAGCCGGTCACGTTGGTCCGCAGCACGTACGAGCCTTCGCTGAGCTGCGCCCAGGCCCGCCACTTCTCGACTTTCTTCCAGGCGATCTGCGCGGCGCCGTTTCCCGCGGCGCGAATCTGCACCTCGAACAAGCCGGCGGCCCGCGTGTTCTGTCCCAGCAAGCGTCCGACGCGGCGCTCGATCGGCCCCACCTCTTGGCGACGCCGGGCGCAGCTCGCCGCGATCTTCGTCAGCCCTTCTTCAATGCGTTTCTCGAACCGCGCGTGCATGGCCTGCTCTTTCTGGCGGCGATCGCGGCTGCGACACAGGATGTAGGTCTCGGCACCGCCGTCGGGACACGGACACAGCTTGACCTCCAACCCCTCGCGGATCGCACGCCAGTCCTGCGCCGCCAACTGCTGCTCGAACCGCTTGAGCTGGCTCTTGGGCGTGCCCACGATGTACTGCCGCCCGCCGGCCTTGAGAAAGTCGAGGTTGTCTTCCGAAACCATCCCGCGATCCAACGCCCAGACGCGCTGCGCCCGGCCGTAGCGGGCTTCCCTCGTCTCGACGATTTCCTGCAAAGTGGTCGAGTCGTGTCGGTTTCCCGCGAACACCTCATAGCCCAGCGGCAGGCCGCAGCGCGTTACCACCAGGCCGATGCAGACCTGCTTGCAGTCGGACCGATGGTCGCGCGAATAGCCGCGTTTCGCCAGGGGATTGGCGTTCGCCTGGCCCTCGAAGTACGTGCTGGTCACGTCGTACAAGAGCAGGTCGTACTCGATGGCGAACAACTCGCCGAACCGCTGCTTGAGAAACGTCTCCAGCGCCGCTTTGTGCGGCAACAGCTCGTCCAGCCCACGGTACAGGCGGTTGTCGTCCACCTGCTCCGCCGACACGCCCAACAGATCGGCCAGCGCGCTGTGCCGATAAAAGTGTTCGGCGATGTGCAGTTCGCTCGACGGCTCGCAGAGCCGCGCGATGACCAGGATCAGCGCCGTCAGCGACCAGGGAACCTGTTCCTGTCCCCTGGGCATCACGCGCTCGAACAACTCGTGCAGTCCGAGTCGCTTGATGAGCTCCAAGGCCAGCCACGGACCGCCGAACTGCCGGCAGTTCTCGACCCGCACTCGCGTGCGGTCGATCTCGACGAACCGCGGCTCGGTTTTGGCCTCTGGGAATAATTTCTGTTGCGGCGAAAGCGACTGCGGATCTGCCGCTTGTTCGACGCCCAGCCGGCCCGCCTCGTCCATCAGCCCCAGATAGGCCACGGTCCGCTGCCGCGGGCCGCGCTCGGTGCGGTACGACTCGACGAGCGCCCAATACGCTTCGCGCTGACCTTCGCGCCGCCGGAAGTAAGGTCGCAGGAACATGCCGCTAGAGTAGCGACGATTCCCATGACTTTTTTCCACTACAGGTCCCGGCGCGAAAAAAAGTCGACGAAACGACGCGGCCTCGCCATCGC
>JAPKYT010000023.1 GCA_026394155.1 bacterium
CCGCGGCAACTATGCCGGCAAGGCGCAGATCCTCGTTTCCGTCAAGACGGAGGGCGAGGGCGAGAATGCCAGCAAGCACCTGTTCTTCGAGGGCAGCGGAAAGGCCGACGGCACGGACGAGGCGCTCCAGGAGGTCCACGAAGCAACCTGAGTGCCGGTAAATCAGCCACAATAAAAGACCCGCAGCTCCGGCCTGCGGGTCTTTTTCATGCGCGTCGGGTCTCTCGCCGGTGGCGATCTCGAGTCCGGGCTTTCGAGAATGAGTTGCTTTTCTCGATCCGTGAACTTAAATTGGATTTCCCGCAAGGCCATTTTTTCTTAACGCACAAAGGTTTATCTTCTCACGGGATATCTGATATGCCTCTTGTCCCGCCCAACATCCAAAATCTGGTGCCTTATCAACCCGGGCGCACCGCCGACGAAATCCGCCGTGAATTCGGCGTTTCCCGGGTTGTCAAGCTGGCCTCGAATGAGAACCCGCTCGGCCCTTCCCCGCGCGCCATCGAGCGCATGACCTCCGTTCTCGACAACGTGCACTACTATCCCGACGGCGGAACCAAACTGCGCAGCGAGCTTGCAGTGCGCTTCCGCGCCAAGCTTGACAACGTGGTGGTGGGCTCAGGCTCCGAAACCATCATGAGCAACATCATCCGCACCTTTCTGTGCGATGATGAGGAAGTGCTCACCGCGCAGGGAACGTTCATCGGGTTCTACGTGCTGGCGCGCTCGCGCGGAGTGAAACTGGTCACCGTTCCGCTGCGGGATTTCCGCTTCGATCTGGAGGCCATTGCCGCCCGCATCACCGGGAAAACCAAGATCATCTATCTGGCCAATCCCAACAATCCGACCGGCACGATTTTCACGCGCGACGAGTTCGAACGCTTCGTCCCCCGCGTTCCGCCCAGCACGCTGGTGATTCTCGACGAAGCCTATTTCGAGTACGCCTGCGAGAATCCCGATTATCCCGATTCCATGCGCTACCGGCTGGACAACGTGATCACCTTGCGCACCTTCTCCAAAGCCTACGGGCTGGCCGGGGTTCGCATCGGCTACGGGCTGGCGCATGAGGCGCTGTGCGACAACGTGCGCAAGGTAAAGCTGTCGTTCGAGCCTTCGGTGTTGGCGGAAGCGGCCGGGCTGGGCGCGCTGGAAGATCACGAGTTCCTGGCGCGCACGCTGGACACCAATCGCCGCGGCAAGGTTCAGCTCGCCAATGCGTTTCGCGAACTGGGACTGAAAGCGATCCCCACCGAGGCTAATTTCTATCTGGTGGTGATGGGCAGCGAGTCCGAGGCCGTGCAGCTTTTCAACGATCTGCTGCGGCGGGGAGTGATCGTGCGCCCGTTGGCCGCCTTCGGACTACCCGATTGCCTGCGCATCACCGTCGGCCCCGAAGATCAGAACCGCATTCTCATCAGCGCTCTCAAGGAACTCCTGCCCGTCAGCGCGTAAGAAACGATGAATGATGAATGATGAATTCCCGCGCCGGTAGTGCCGCACGGCAGTGCGCTCTTTCCTCTTCGTCGGAAAACACAAGACCCTCGCCTGCTCAGGCGAGGGTCTTGCTGTTTCTCACCGCGGCGGCGAATCTCCAGATTCGCCCCGCGCTTTAATCGCCAT
>JAPKYT010000116.1 GCA_026394155.1 bacterium
GATGTCGGGGGCGAAGCTGTGGCCGAACACCGGCCCGCCGGTTTGATCACGCGGAATCGCATACATGTGGCAGTCCACGCACATGTTCTCGAGCATTCCGACGTGTGGATTCTCGCGCTCATAGGTGCCCGGCGTTTCCCAGCAGCCGCGGCCCGAGACCATGTCAGCTTGCGGGCTGGCGTGAGGTCCGGGACGCTCATCCCCTTCGTCAATCTGTTGAAGGATGCGGCTCCGCGAACGGCGCGCGTGGTGGCACTGGGCGCAAATCTGGCCCTTGCCCAAGCCGGTAATCGCGTAGCCGTCCGGGAACTCCTCACCGCCGTAGGGACTTGTCGCGTCGTCCAGTGTCCGTAACTGCGCGGCATTATCCTCCGCGTGCGCATCATGACAGGTTGCGCAACCGATCATGTTAGCAGTCTCTCCGTTAAACGTGAGATTCGCCTGATCGGGATCGTTTACGGCGATGAAGCCTTCAGAAATGTGGCAAGCGCTGCAGGAGCCGCCCCAATCGTCCGCGAACTCTTCGCGGGTCATGCGGTCGAATACCGTGCCGTGAGCGGAGGTTGCCCATTCCGCATTCTGCTCGTGGCACTTGTCGCAGCTCTCGCCGCTGAAGTTGGCGGCCAGCATCGGCGTATGGGCGGCGGGATTCACGCCCATCGGCCCGTGGCAGGCCTCGCACTGTACGTTGCGCAGTTTGGGATCGCGGGTGTCATCATAGCCGCCGTTGTTGATGCCGCTGGAGAGCCGGTTGCCGTTGTGATCGTAGACGTCATCAAAGCCGGTGGTGTGACACTGCTGGCAGTAGACATTGGTGGTGTCCGCACCAAGCGCTGCCCACGCTCCCGAGTGGCCGGTGCCTCCCCAGCTCTCGGTAAGTTCTCCATGACAATGGCCGCAGGTGTTGGCATCGTCTCCGGCATAAAGAGCCTCGCCTGAAAGACCGGGGCCTGGAGGTCCAGCCGGACCCGGCTCTCCTTCACAGCCCACAAGCAGCCAGCCGGCAAGGAGGATTCCGGCAACCGCCATCAGCAGGGTCAATTTTTCGCCTCGCATTGCGCCTCCCGTTCGGGGGATCGTGTATATTTTCACTTTGTGGAATTGACGGTATATGGATGTGGTTGTCAATTTAACGAAACCTTATTTGCAACGCAAGGACGAAATTGCGGATGATCGGAATTATTACCCGTAGACCTTGTTTGTAATCTAAGACTTTTCAATGTGCCGTCGGGGGCACGCGGCGGCACCCCGCCTACGAAGAGGAGTGGAGGAAAACTGACAAGAATCGTCTATTATCCGTGTTTGTCGCTGTTTGTGAACAATCGAACGTACGGAGAGTCTCTCCCAAGCGCCCCCCCCCAGTCCGGTGGCAGCCCATTGAAAGTGCCGTTTTTTGGCCTATATTTGATTGCACGCGGCTCTTGTACGGCACCAGACCAAGCTTGTTCAGGTCTTTCGTGGACCCCATTTCCTGAAACTGGACACCGGGAACCATCCCATTTATGTCAGAGGAGAAACCATGACACGTTCGATCATGACTATACTATGCGCGCTGATTCTGCTGACGGCCTGCAGCGGCGCGTGGGCGCAAACCGACAAGGGAGGTCTGGTCTTCATGGGCACGGCAGCCTTCTCCACCACCAGCGGGGACGGCAGCGTGACGGTCTTCAACCTCTCGCCGCGGGCGCACTATTTCGTGGCGGATCAGATCGGCATTGGCGGCCGGCTCGGTTTTAATAGCGTGAGCAGCGGGGGCATGACCTTCACGGACGTCCTCTTCGGGCCGGACGGTTTATACTTCTTCAAGACTTCTTCGGACGAGCTGCTGCCCTTTGCCGGATTGGGTCTTTTCCTCAGCCACCACAGCAACGGAAAATCCACCACCGGGTTCACCTTCTCTCTGCACGGCGGGCTGGCCTACCTGCTCAAAGAGCACTTGTCCATCTTCCCCGAGCTTTCGCTGAACCTTGAGAGCCGCGACTCGAACTCCACTACGACCGTCATGATAGGCGTGGGTTTGGCGGGGTTCCTCTACTGAGGGACTCCCCACTTGAGCGGGTGGTCTTCCGCCCGCTTTTCATAGAAGAGGCGACCCTCGCGGGCCGCCTCTTTTCTTCGGGTCTCCCCGTTCTATGGGGGGAGAACGCAGTCCCGGCTCGGCGGCCGAGTCTATTTCAGGTTTCAAGTTTCACGTTTCAAGTCTTCTGTCTCATCCTTCCGCCTTCATCCTTTCATGCTCGCTCCTTCGTGCTTGAGGAGCCACTCTTTCATGGCGAGTCCGCCGCCGAAGCCGGTAAGGCTGCCCGATGAGCCCACCACGCGATGACAGGGAACCACAATCGGCAGCGGATTCCGTCCGCAGGCCGCTCCTACCGCCCGCGAGGCCGCCGGGCTTTTCACGGTTTTGGCGATCTGGCCGTAGGTGCGCGTCTGGCCGAAGGGAATTTTCTCCAGCGCCTTCCACACTTTTCGTTGAAACGCGGTGCCTTCCAGCTTGATTGGCAGATCAAACTCCTCGCGTTTGCCGGCGAAATATTCCGCAAGCTGTTTCTGCGCGCGCGTCAAGATGGCGTTGAGCTGGGGCTTTCCCGCCGGGCGATACTTGGCGGAAAACTCGATGTGCGTGACCGCCTCGTCATCGGCCATGACAATAATCTCGCCGACGGGAGCCGCAAATTCCATCCAATAGGTTTCCATAAAGTCCACTCCGATTGTGTATTTCATGCAGTGGTCACTGTTCGCCCGCTATTACCGCAACAGGATCGTCTTTCTCACCAACTGGAATCCATCCCGGCTCATCGTGATCCAGTAGGTTCCGCTGGCGCAGTTGCGGCATTCCCACGGAATCGTATGACGACCGGGGGCATAGAAGTCATCAGAAATCGTCCCCACCTCTCGACCCAGAAGATCGTAAGCGCGAATCATCACCCGTGAACTTCTGGGTACGGTAAACTCCACCGTCGTCCGTGCATTGAAGGGATTGGGGTAGTTGGTGAGAAGACGGATATTCTGCGGAGGTGGTGGGTTGGTGCTGAACAACTCCGGGCCGGTCTTGACAAGCCAGAAATTGTAGTCACCTGCGCCAAAGGAGTTCGTGTATCCCGCGAGAACGTACCCACCATCCGATGATCTTAGTACCGCACGACAGTCATCGGTACTATCTCCACCGACTGTCAGGCTCCAAACGCTGTCGCCATCCAAATCTACCTTCACAAGCCAGGCATCGCAATCTCCGGCACCGAAGGAAAAAGTGTATCCCCCGAGAGCATATCCGTCGGATGTCTGAATGACCGACTGACAGACATCCCAGTCGCTTCCACCGAATCTTCGAGTCCACAGACTACTACCACTCGAATCCGTCCTTATCAGCCAGAAATCGTCCCCGGATTCACTGGACCACGTCCAGCCCGCGAGAACGAAACCGCCCTCCGGAGCCTGGTCTGCAGAGCAGCAGGCGTCGCTCGCCGGCTCACCATAGACCTGGCTCCAGATACTGTCGCCGCTTGCGTTTGTCTTTACCGCCCAGAAATCCTGTTCGTCACCGAACGAGCCCGTCCACCCTGCAAGCAGATACCCGTCGTCAAGCGTGTTGATCATCGCGAGGCATTCCTCTCCATCCAATCCCCCAAAGGTTCGACTCCACAAACTGTCACCGTTCTCATTAGTTCTGACCAGCCAGAAATCGCTCTGCCCGGCAAGGGAGGTCGTCGAACCTGCGAGCACGAAACCACCATCCGCAGTCTGCTGCATTCCGTAGCAGATGTCCCAACCAGCGCCGCCGAAAGTGCGGCTCCAAAGGCTGTCGCCGCCGGCGGTCGTTCGAACAAGCCAGAAGTCGTGGGAACCGGCTCCATAGGAGTCTGTGCCTCCGCAAAGCACATAGCCGCCATCCGCGGTCTGATATGCAGCGGCGCAATAATCATTGCCGATTCCTCCGTAAGTCCGGCTCCACAGACTATCACCATCGGCATCAGTCTTCAACAGCCAAGCATCATAGTCGCCGGCACCGAATGAGTTCGTTGCACCTGCAAGCACGTACCCACCGTCAGCCGTCGGCTGGACGGAGCTGCACTCGTCATCGCCGCTTCCGCCGTATGTCCGGCTCCACTCGATCTCCGGCGCCCGCGGCTGCGCGAAGGCCGCAACGCACAGAGATAACATTATGAGACTGGTTGTGCTGAGACGCATGTTTACCTCCCCTTCTGTAGTCCTGCCAACAATCTACAGCATTGTTTCACGGGAAGCAAGCAACAACCGGAGCCGCTTAGGCCGCCGCTCGTTTGTTGCAAGGCGTTGGATCAGCCGCGATTTCCGCCGCGAATCATAAAACCGATTCCGGCGATGAGCGCCAGAGCGGAACCGAGATAAAAAGGAGCCGCCGGAGAAACACGGTCCCACAAGAGTCCGGCCACCACACTGGCTATCACGGCCAATAGACCGGTGACCATGTAGAAGAGGCCCAGCGCCGTGCCGCGCGATTCCGGCGAGACCAGATTGCTGATGAGTGCTTTGCTCACGCCCTCGGTGAAGGCAATGTAAGCTCCATAGATGAGAAAAAGCGGCCACACCGACCACTTGCCGGGAAGCCACGCGAAACCGAGATAGACGAAGGCATAGATCAGGAAACCGAAAGCGAGAAGCCGCTGTTTGGGAACGCGGTCGGCGCGCTTCCCCACCGGGTAAGAGAGCAGAGAGTAGCTAACATTGTAGCAGAGATAAGCGGCGATCACGGCTGCCACGGACCAGCCCGCGTCGCGCGCGCGCATGAGCAGGAAGGCATCGCTCGAACAGCCCAGCGTGAAGAGCGAGAAGAGAATGAGCACGGTGTAGTAGTCGCGGCCGAAGGCCAGATTCACCGCGCGCGCACCCGGCAAAGGCTTGGGGGCGGGCGGCGGAATCTCGCGCACACCTGAAATGAGCAGCACTCCGAACACGCCGGGAATGAAAGCCAGCCAGTAGAGCAGGCGGAAAACGCTGCCTTGGTCGGTGCGCGACTGAAGCAACAGGAGCAGAACAAGCGAAATGGCCACACCCACCAGTGCGCCGGCGGTGTCCATCGCCCGATGCAGACCGAAGGCGCGGCCGCGTTTTTCGGGCGGGCAGGAATCGGCGATGAGCGCGTCGCGGGCGGTGGTGCGCAGCCCTTTGCCGAAGCGGTCGAAGAAACGGGCCAGCAAAACCATTGGCCAGCCCGCGGCCACCGCGATCAGCGGTTTGGCGAGAGCGGAAAGCGAGTAGCCGCTGAAGATGAAGATTTTGCGCTTGCGGATGCGATCCGAATGCCAGCCCGAAACGCCCTTGAGTACGCTGGCCGTGCCCTCGGCCACACCCTCGATGAGACCGAGTTGGCTCATGGTCGCTTTCAGAACCTGCGTGAGAAAGAGCGGCGTGACCGCATAGAGCATCTCGCTCGAGACGTCGGTCAGCGCGCTGACCCATCCCAAGCGCACCACGTTGCCCATGCACTCGCGGGACTGTGTCGAGTCGTTCTGAGGGGAAGGTGTGCTCATGTGCTCTTGTCTCCGGCGGGTGTGTTCATGGGGAATAAGCTAAGGTATGGCGGGCGGATTGTCAAGCGAGAAGCCCCACCCGGGCGGGTGGGGCGTAATGACGCGGCGGCAACGCCATTGCCGGTCGGGAGACCGACAACGGCGGAAATTTTCAATGTATTAGACATGCGGAGAGAGAGCGCCTCGGCGAAGAAGATTCCGGACAGGCAGGATGCCTGCCTCGGCGGAAGATTCATCTCCCCCCTTAGGATAAGGGGGGATCAAAGGGGGGTTCGGGCCGAGGCGAGCTTTTCGATGGACGCGATGAGAGCTTCCCACGTGTAGCGGCGGCTCTCGCGGCGGACATTTTCCACAAAAGCAGCCCGGCCGCCGCGCGCATAGAAACGCTCCACCGCATTGGCGATCAACCGCGGATCATCCGGCTCGACTGCAAAACCAGTGACTCCATTCTCCACGACTTCGCCAAGTCCGCCGACGTTGGTGGTAATGACCGGCGTGTCCAGCGCGTAAGCGATCTGAATGATACCCGACTGCGTGGCGCTGCGATAGGGGAGCACGACGGCATCACAGGCGGCAAAATACTTGCCCACCTCCTCATTCGGGCAATAGTCGTCGCGAATGGTCACGCAGTCTTGAAGGCTTAGCTCGCGGATGATTTTGTCGTACTCGGAGCGCGGCTCGTAGAATTCACCCGCCACTACAAGCTGCGCGGCCGGATGCGCGCGGCGAATCTGCGGCAGGGCGCGAATGAGTAGATCAAGCCCTTTGTAATGACGGACGAAACCGAAAAAGAGCAGCACCTTTGCATCGGCGGGAAGGCCGATGGCCGCGCGCGCATCGGCGGCGCTGCCCGAGAAAGCGGGATAGCAGTTGTAGACGGGATGCGGACAAAAGAGCACGCGCTCGCGCGGCAGGCGCGGAAACCACGTAAAGAGATCGCGCTCTACGGCGCGGCTCTGCGCGATGAAAAGATCGGTTTGCGAGAAGGCGAGCTTGGTGAGAAAACGGTCGCCGGGGCGGCGCTCGTGGGGAATGACATTGTCAATGATGTAGAGCACGCGGGCGCGCGTGCGGCGATGCAGGCCGCGCTGCACCGCCCAGTAGCCCAGTCCGAAAAAGGGCATCCACCATTTGAAAATCACCAGCTGGGGATCGAAGGCCGCAAGCTGGCGCACCGTGGCCGGCCAGCTTCGCACGTCGAGCGGCGCGAAACGCGGCACGGGATGCACGTCTATGACCTCGCTGCTGGTCTCTTTCTGCGTCTTACCGGGAAAGAGCCACTCGGGGAACTGCTTGGTGAAGGAGACGAATTGCACGTCGTGTCCGGCGGCGATGAGTCGGCTGTGAAGAATCGCCAGATACTGCGCGATGCCGCCGCGCAAGGGAAACGCCGGACCGACAAGGGCGATTCTCATTTCAGCGCCGCGACTTGCCGGCGGACCGCTTCGAGGACTCGCGCGGGCCGGATGCGCTCCATGCAGTGCTTCTCGCACTCGGCCACAAAAGTGCATTCGCAGGGCGGCACGGGTTCGAGAATTTCGCCGCGGCCGTAGAGCTCAAACTCGCGCGGGTTGAAAATGTTGTTGAAAAGCACGAGCCGCTTCTTAAGGCCGATGGCAAGGTGCATGGCCATCGTCACCGCGGTCACCATCAGGTCAATCTCGCCCACCAAGCGGACAAATTGCTTCAGCGGGAAGTGGCCCAAGTACGTGGCACCGGCGGCGGCCGCGATGCGCGTGTTTTTCTCGTGTTCAAGCGGGCCGCCCAACAGAAGGACACCGAAATCCTGTTTGCGAAGTTCGGCGGCCAATTCCATCCAGTACGGCTCGGGCCAGAGGCGCGTTTTCCAGCGCGGCGCGCAACCGGTGTTGAGGCCGATGAGCGGGCGGTGATGCGGCACTCCCTCGGGCAGAGGCTCGGAAAGGCACGGATCGAGCACGTATTCTTCGCCGCGCCATTCATAGCCGCAGAGGCGGAAGATTTCCTGTGGATAGGTCAGCGTGCCCGCGCGATTCAACTTGTCGTCAATGCCGGTGAGGAATTTGGCGTGCGCGGCTTCGTCCACAGCGGCGGGACGGCCATCCATGAGCGTGAAGCCGCTGCGTATTTTCGCCGCTGTGCGATTGGCGAGGGCGCAGGCGGGGCGGTCCTTGTCGAGCACGATCAGCCAGTCCCACGGCGTGCCTTCCACGATGAGGCCCGCACCATAGCCCCACTTGAGCACTTCGTCGGCACCCGCGGGATCAAACGCACGCGTAGGGACGACGTCAGGAGTCTCGGTGAGCCACGTAATCCACGCTCGCGGATGTTCGGCACGCAACTTTCTCAAGAGCGGAGTGGTGCGAATGACGTCGCCCGCCGCCGCGAGCTTGATGATGCAGATGCGCGAGTCCAGCGGGTCGTAGAAGCGGCAGCCGTCGCAGATCACGCCTTCGCGCTTGTGCGGCCGGCAGGGAATGTCGCCGCGAAAATGGCGGCAGTCACGATGGACGAGGTAGGTCATGGATTACGTGACGAGGTTACGGGCCTTTCCCGCGAGAACGGCGCTCCGGAGATGCGGGTTTAAGAGGCGTCCTATCCCGGGGTTGAAAGTACTGTTGCCGAACGCTTGGCTTGTCTGCGACGACCCAGATAACGAAAACTGCGTCTCTTGGCTGAAAATTAACGCAATGACCGTGGTCGGCATACGCACGAAATCCGGACATCGGGAAAGGTGGCCTGCCCCTCCCTGCGTCACCAATGGCTAATGGCACCGTGAGCCAAAGATCGCTGCTGGGCTTGACTTCGATGGCAATTTCGACTCTTCTGAAGACACTATCCCATGTCATAGCGATCTCATTAGCCAGGCTGTCCGTCATCTCATTGCATACTTCCATGGTCAGAATGACAACAGGCAGTCCCTTCGAGAAGAACCTATGCAGCCACCCAGGCCGGAGCGTGTCTGGCGAGTACGACCAGACGCTGAAGTCATTCAAGTCACCGTTGCTGTGGAGGTGCCTTAGTTGGCCCAACAAGGCGTCTGTGACGAATCCAGTGCCAAATTCGATTCCGGGTCTCAGTCCGGTGTTAATGCTTGTGGAGTATTCAAAGTTGGGTGAAGAAAGCCATGAATCTATGGATTGTGGCGCAGTGTAGTCGCAGTCTGGAAAACAGTCGTCAAGTGCAAATCCCTGACCGAAGCACGGCACGTGTATTGCTGTCGTGAACCACTCTACTCCGAATTCTGCTCTTAGGGACCAACGCACGGAGCACTGTTCCATGTGGTCAAACATCCTCAAACAAGCTCCAGCGTACGCTCTCCAATCCCCGAAGGAGATATCGAAGTTGATGACTCCCCGTGGATTCGGGATCGGGTCAGCTTGCAGTATCTCCGAAAACAGGCGAGAATCTCTCAGCTCGTAGGCAGCACTGTCCAACTTCTGTGCCAAGCACGTGTTCTCCAGCGAAAGCTCGTGTGTTCGCCGACTAAGCAGTGCGTTTAGCTCCTCTGTTTTCCACCGCAGAGTGTCTCCATACCATCGTAACGTGTCGGACTTCCTACCATTGTCCTCCGCCTGACTAAGAAGGTTCTGAAACACAAGCGAGTCTTGCTGCCGAGCGACATTTGCTTGATGTGTCCTTTCTCGCTCGTCCGAAATCGCGCTTACGCTGCTATATATCGTTAAGCCGCAGAAGACCAATGCAAAGAAAGAGAGAATTAATCTGGCCAAAGTGGGCGGGCGGACCACAAACCTTTTCTGCGATTCGTCCACCCATATTCCGACAACTGCCACAAGGAGCGCAATCGCGGGGATGAGGATGTATGCCCACACGCAGAATTCCCCTATTGGTCGCTATCGGTTCTTCTTTGAATGAAAGACCGGATAATAGAGCGCGTCGAGGTAGTTGACGAAGTAGATGCCGAGGGTCACGTAGCCGACGACGTTGCGGACTTGGTAGGCGTGGCGGTACTCGTTGTAGGCGTTCTCGATGTTGGGATCGCCGTACGCTCTCTTACCCAGATACTCGTTGTGGCGGCGGTTGGTTTCGGTCTGCATGTAGATGAGAGCGGCCAGAGAGAGAAGCTGCGCGGCGGCAAAGGCCGAACCTTTGGTATCCTGCTTCTTGTAGAACTGTCCCCAGCCGGGCAGGGCCAACGAACGCCACGAAGCGGCCAGCCGTACATCGGACTGCGGCATGCGATAGACGGCGGGCTCACTGGCCACTTTCAGCAGGTAATCGTTGCGCGCCTGCCGGAAGACTTCCATGATTTTGGGCGAAGTCTGCACGGGATCGAGATCGTAGGCGGGATTGGCAACGAGCACGTGGTTGAATTCCTGCAATGCGTTCTCTCTTTGATCGCGGGCCACGTAAACGAAGCCGAGCAGGAGATGGAACTTCAACTTGCCCAGTTCATCGAGATCGGCGGCCAGCCTGAGTCCGCGCAGCGCCGCCAATTCCGCGCCATCGAAATCGCCGTCTTCATAGCGCATTTGCGCCATTTCAAAGAGGCTGTCGGCGGGCGTGATTTGGGCGAACGCGGGCAGAGCTACAAGCGCGCCGAGAAGAAATGTGAGAAGGAAGAGTGTTGGCGGATGTTTCATGATGGCACTCCTGCGGCCGAGGATCGCAGGCGAATGTTGATTAGGACGAGACCCCCCTTTTGTCCCCCCGCAAGCGGAGGGAAAGCCGATAGATTCGCGAGTTCCTACCCTTCGGCCTTCACCTTCTTGATTTCTTCGGTCAGCGCGGGCACGACTTGGAGAGCGTCGCCCACGATGCCGTAAGTGGCGACTTTGAAGATGGGCGCGTCGGCATCCTTGTTGATGGCCACGATGGTGCGGCTGGTGCTCATGCCCGCGAGGTGCTGCACCGCGCCGGAGATTCCCACCGCGACATACAGCGTAGGCGAAACCACTTTGCCGGTTTGTCCCACCTGCTCGCTGTGGGGCCGCCAGCCTGCATCCACCGCCGCGCGCGATGCACCCACGCTCGCGCCGAGAACTTTGGCCAGTTCCTCGACGATGACGAAATTCTCGGGAGCTTTGAGCCCGCGGCCGCCGGAGACGATGATGTCGGCCTCGGTCACATCCACCGGCCCGCCGCTCTGCACGCGCTCTTCGATGACGCGCGCGCGAATCTTGCTCGTGTCTATGGCAACCGCGCGCGATTCCACACTCGCCGCGCCGCCGGTCTCTTCCGCCGTGAACGCTTTGGGGCGGATGGTGAGAATCGCGCCGCCCGCGGGCTTGCACCACAGGAGCACTTTGCCCGCATAGATGGGCCTGAGAACATGCAGTGCGCCGCCTTCGATTTTCAAATCGGTGCAGTCGGCGAGCAGCGTTCGTCCCGTTCGCGCGGCCACGCGGGGAGCCAGATCGCGGCCGCGAGCCGTGGCGGCAAAGAGCACCGCCGAAGGATTTTCAGCCTTGATGATCTCCGCAGCCGCTTGCGCATAGCCTTCGGTGGAGTAGTTGGCCAGTTCGCCAGCGGTAAGTTGAATGATTTTTTTCGCGCCGAAAGTCCCAAGGTTCGCGGCATCGGGAAGCTCGACGAATGAGACGGCAATAACCTCGCCGCCGATTCCCGCGGCGATGCGGCGCGCGGCGGCGCACAATTCACGCGTGATGGGCTTGGTCTTGCCCGCTTTGGACTCGCAGAAGAGCAGAACGTTGGGCATGGGACTTTATCCTGAGTTTCCAGTTGATTCGGATCGAATGGGGCGAATCTGGAGATTCGCCGCCGCGAACAAAGGCTCGGCGAAAGAAGCGGGGCAGGCGAAGACCAAAGACACCTGCCGCCGCGAGTGCCAACGGACCTCCCTTTTGTCCCCCCGCAAGCGGGGGGAGAGCGGATTAGCGCTCGACGCGGGCCAGCACAATGGCCATGTCGTCCTCGATGGGGCGATTGTCGGCGGGCGTCACCTGTTTGAACAGTTGCTGCGCGGTGTCGCCGAGGCCGCCGTAGCGGTGCTCGGCCAAGAAGAGTTTCAGCCGCTCGTAGCCGAACATTTCTCCCTGCTTGTTGACCGTGGCTTCGGGAATGCCATCGGTGTAGAACACCAGCAAGTCCTCAGATTCGAGCGGGTATTCCTTCTCGCCGAAGGGAAAGATGTCCAGCGCCCCGAGCATGATGCCGCCTTCGGTGAGCTCGATGATGCGCCCCGACGGCTGAACGATGAATCCCGGATTGTGGCCCGCATTGCACACGGTAACGCGCGTGCGGTCAGAGTTGATCCTGCCAAGAATGAAGGTGACGAAATCCTCGGGGTTGGTGCGCTTGAAGACTTCGAAATTGAGCAGCGAGGCGATTTCGCTCACGCTCCGTCCCGGCTGAGCCACGGCGCGCAGCGTGGCCTGCAAGTTGGACATGATGAGCGCGGCCTTGTAGCCGTGACCGGTCACATCCGCGACACAGATCAAGACGCTGCCGTCTTCAAGCGCGAAGAAATCGTAGTAGTCCCCGCCCACGGACTGCATGCTTTGATGCAGGCCGATGATGTGCAGGTCTTCGATTTCGAGCGGCGCATTGGGCAGGAGCTTGAGCTGCGTCGAGCGCGCCTTCTCCAGCTCTTCTTCCAATTCCAGCGCGGCGCGGCGGCGCTGGGCCTCGCGGCGGCGGAGCAGATAGATGGCAAAACCGCCGCACGCCACCAGAATGAGCAGCACCACCGCCGTGTAGCGCGCGCCCCGCGGCCAGCGCGAGACCATGGTGAAAAGCGAGCGCTGGCTGCGGCCTTCGCGATGATAGACCAGATAGAGTGTGTCGGCCGAGCGATTGTTCAAATAGAGACCCCACACCGCGCGGCTGCGGTCGTGTTCCCAAACGGTGGGACGCGCGGTGCCGGAGGCGGGCAGCGTGACCACTTGCGGCTTCTCGGGTGAAGACGGGCCGCGCACGGACAATTCCGGTTTCAGCGGCAAGGTGTTTCCGTCCCAGAAAAACTCCTCCGGAGCGGACGGGAGAGCCACCCGCGCTTCGTGGTAGCGCCACTCGTAGACGTCGGCATCGGCCTTGCCGCCGCGCGAATTCTCCACAAACCACGAGATGACCACGCCGGGCTCTTTTCGTTTGGAAACTGCGGCACGAGTGAGCGGCGTGAACACCACGGTATGCAGATCGGGCGGCAGAAACGCCTGTTGGCCGCGCAGAAAGAGCGTGTCGTAACCTGCTTGCGCGAGGCGACGCCCATGACGGACGTTCATCAGCGAGTCGCGCTCGGCGATCATGGGCAGGAGCCGGGCGGCGGTGAGCGAATCCACACCCGACACGCGAAACTGCTGCGCGGCGAAAAACAGGCGCGGCGGCTCGGGCGGGTGCGCGGCCAGCGATTCGGCCACCACGCTCTGCGGCGGAACAACGACCGCGCGCCACGGATCATGTTTGTGCGAGGTGACGAAACGGGCCGTCGCGGGCACCCACGCGGGCGGCTTGACACTGGGAGCGAGATAGACCGTGTGTTCGCCCTGCTCCTGAGCTTCCAGTTCGAGACGCAGCGTGATGCGGCCGCCGCGCGGCGTTCGCTCGTGCAGGCTGATCGTTCCGCCGTCGCCGATCCAGCGGCGCACGGTAGAGGCGGCGGCGATGGAGTCACCCGAAGGAGAAACCGCCCACATGCGCACGACATCGGCGGGCAGATCGAGAGCAAGGAGCGTTTGAAAGCGGATGGTGTCGGGCAGAGCGAATTCGAACTCGACCGCGAACTGATCGCCGGGAGCAAAGCGTTCGGCGAGACGTTTGACATCCGGCGGCGGGAAGGGCGTGCGGCCGGCGGTCGTCAGCTTGCCCCACGCGGCCAGCGAAGCCGGACGGCCCGCCTGCCCTTCGCTGAAGACGGCAAGACGATAACGCGCGTCGGACTTAATTTTCACATCTTCGCGCAGGTCCACCGCCTCGGCTGCGAACTCGCGCCGCCAGATTTCTCCCTGCGCGTCCGAGCGGAAAACGAGCACGGTCTTGCCGGTGGCCTGCGGCGCAGCGGCCAGCCACAAGCTCCACGTGAGCACGTCGCCGGAATTGAGAGAAACCTCAAACCACAGCGAATCCCCCGGGCGCAAATAGCTCTTCGCCGGCGCGGGGTTGGGTGTTTGCGCGCCCGCCGAAAGCACGAAACAGGCTATGACCATTGTGAGCAGCCACCGCCTTGCGCAACGTATCATCAGGGCTCCGCGGAGTTGGAGAACTTGAAAGAAAAATGAGAAGGATCGCTGGTGCCGTAGCGCCCAGCTTGCTGGGCTCTTCTCTTCGTAGCGGCACACGGCAGTGTGTCTCAGTCGCGTTTTGCCGAGAGATTCTGGACGCCCGCACATAAAGAAAAAAACTGAAAGACTGAAAGCGGAAAGCTGAAAAGAAGATTCCGGCCGGGTTGCGAAGACCAAAGACGCCTGCCGCCGCGAGTGTCTCTTGTTCATCCCTCCGCCCTCATCCCTCCCGAACCCCCCTTATGTCCCCCCGTGAACGGGAGGAAAATTCAGATCACCTTCGCTTCTTCGCGAAGTTTCTTGACGAGCGCGGGGACGGCCTCCACGCCGGTGCCGACGATCTCGCCGCCTTGCCGCGGCGGACGCGATTGAATGGAGAGCACCTCGACTTGCGAGGCCACGCTTTCGGCGGCCACTTCATCCATCGGCTTTTTCTTGGCCGCCATGATGCCCTTGAGCGAGGCATAGCGCGGCTCATTCAAACCCTTGTTGCAAGTCAAAAGGCAGGGCATGGCCGTCTCGACAATCTCCACACCGCCTTCCACTTCGCGCTCGATTTTCAGCTTGTCGCCCGCGCGTTCGATCTTGGTCACCACCGACACCGACGGAATATCGAGGAGTTCGGCCACCATCACTCCCACCGCATGATGATCGTGGTCTATGGCCTGCTTGCCGCAGAGAATCAAATCGTAGTTCATGCCCTTGACGGCCGCGGCCAAAACCCGCGCGGTGGCCAGTGGATCGAAACTCACCGTGCCCTTGACATGCACGGCGCGATCCGCGCCCATGGCCAGAGCGTTGCGAAGCACCTTGGGCACGTCGTCACCGCCGAAGCTGACTGCCACCACCTCGCCCGAGCCGGAGGCGTCGCGCTGCTGCAAGGCTTCTTCGATGGCATATTCATCATAAGGGCCGATCACCCAACTGATGCCCTCCAGAGCCACCGACTTGCCGTCAGCAGCGGGCTTGATGGTCGCTTCGCTGTCGGCCACCGCCTTCATCAGAACCAGAATGTTCATGCTGTCTCCTGAAATGATCGCGGGTTAGCCGGGCACGCAGGATGCGCGCCGCGGCCCAGCCTAAAATTTAGCCAATCCTTGGCGGAGAATCAAGATGCAGCGCCCGCTGGGCGGGCTCCGTGGGCGGCTGGGAAGGCCGGTCGCGGGCAATGATGAGCACCACCACCAGTATTCCAGCCAGCAGCGCCACTCCCACGTGTAGACCGAAGCCCGTCCATACCAGCACCATACCGGCATATCCTCCCACCACCAAGAGGTGGAAGAGCATGGCGGCCACAATGCCCACGCGCCACATAAGAAACCCCGCCACCAGCCCCCAAGCGCAGTAGAAGATTCCGCCCAAAGTAGCGAATTGGCCGAGGTCAAAGCCGGCAAAGAAGGCAGCCGCAGCCGCCGACAGGGGAATGGCCAACACCGGCAGCCGCAGCCAGAACAGCAGAAGGGAAAGCAGCCACAGACGGTACAGGCATTCCTCCCACGTGAGGTCGAGCACGATCTGGCTGGGCAACGCCAAGACCGGAGCGGGGGACGAGAGAGCGTTGGCGATCATACTCGGCACTTTGCCGCACAGCCCCACCGGCCCGGCCCAATGCGTGACCACGGCTTCCACCAACAAAACGATCGTAGCGGCGGGAAAAGCCCAGCGGGCGGCCTGTGCCCACGCCGAGCGCCAGCCGTTCACTCCCGGGGCCAAACGGCTGAGGCTGCTGGAAGAACGGAAGACGTCGCGGGCCAGAGCTTCGCCGGTGGCCACCACCAGCCCCATCAGCAGGCCGCCTTGCAGGGCTTCGATAAGAGCGCTCAGCCCCACCCGCGACAGATAGCCGCTGAGCGGACTGTCGGCGGGCATAAAGATTACTGCTTGCGAAAACGTCAGGCCGCGCACGGCGAGCGTGAGAAAGAACACCAACGTGCCCCACAGCCCGGCGGATTTCAGCGCCAGCGGCGTGCGGTGATAGTGCATGATGAGAAACACGCCGCCCAGAATGAGCACGAAGCCTAAGACGCGGCTGTCACGCGGCGTGCGATTGGGCACGGACTCGTTGGGTGCGCGCTGCGGGCGAAAGGCTAAGTCCGCGAGAGCCTCGCCGGCCAGCGTGACCTGCAACTGGCCGCTGTCCCCCAACACCTCAGGCCATGAAAAGACAAACGTCCAGTCGTTGCGCTGCGGCTGAAAGAGCAGCGTGTCGGAGACGAGGTTGAGAGTGTAGGCGGGGATGCCGAGTTCGGTGGCCAGCTTCTCAAGCGTAAGATCGAAGGCCTGCACGCGGTCCAGCCGCAGGCCGGGCTCGTCGTCGAGTTGCTCGCGCTGCACGCGGTAGATGCGGCCGGTGGGAGCCACGGCGACGGTCCAGCCGTCCACGGCTCCGGGGCGGAAGTAGCGCATGAGGTAGCCAACGGCGGGATCCACGGCCAAGCGTTGTTCGCCGGTGCGCGAGGTCCATTCACCTTGACGGCGGCGTTCGACGGCGTGAATCAGCGTGTAGTTGCCAAGCTCCGCGCCCTGCCGCACCAGAAAGGCTTCGGCGATTTCGGCGGCCTCGTCGCGCCGCAGCCAGCCGAGTTCCCACGGGCGGGCGTGATCGCCGATCTCATAGAGCGCGACCGCGAACACCAAAAGGCGCAGCAGCACGCTGCGAGCGAAGAAACTTTGCAG
This sequence comes from bacterium, assembly GCA_026394155.1. Lineage (GTDB taxonomy): Bacteria > Electryoneota > RPQS01 > RPQS01 > RPQS01 > RPQS01. The sequence continues at coordinate 16,367 of JAPKYT010000116.1, forward strand.
CGCCGGCAGAAGGCGGAAGGAATCGGAGGCGGCCATGGAGAATCAGCCGATGAGAGCGGGATCGCCCTTGCCCAGCCGCAGAACCACCGGATTCGAGGAATCGGTGAGGTCTACCACGGTCGAAGGCTCCGGCGACAGCACGCCCGAATCGAGGATAACGGCGATTTCGTGATGCCAGACGGCTTCGATTTCCTCGGGATCGGTGAGCGCTTCACCGTTGCGGTCGGTGACGCTGGTGGACAAGACCGGGCGGCCGAGCTCTTTGAGCAGCATGCGGCAGACGGGATGATCGGGCACGCGCAAGCCGACCGTTTGCTGTTTGGTGAGCAGGATTTTGGGCGCTTCCCGCGTGGCCGGCAGGATGAAGGTGTAAGGTCCGGGCAGGCAGCGCTTCAGGATTTTGTAGGCGGGCGTGTCCACCCGGGCAAAGCGCGAGATGTCGGAGAGATCGGCGCAGAGAAACGAGAGCGCGTGATACTTGGAATAGCCTTTCAGGGCCAGCGCGCGTTCAATGCCGCTCTTGTTGAAGACGTCGCAGCCGAGGCCGTAGATGGTGTCGGTGGCATAGGCGATGAGTTCGCCCGCTTCGAGCGCTTCAATCGCGCGGCGAATGTGCCTGAGCGGCGGATTGTCGGGATGGGTTTTGAGGATCATGGGTTATGCAAATGCGTGAACATGAGGATTCAGCGTTCTGCCTCTCCACGAAGTGGGGGGAGACCCGATTTCCTCCCCGACTCGCTTGGGGGGAAGTCGGTGATCGGCGCTAAGACTTCACGGACTGAGCGGGCATTGATCGAGGGCCGTGGTCTCGGGAAAGGCGAACATGATGTTCATGTTCTGCACGGCCTGTCCCGCGGCTCCTTTCACTAAGTTATCTATTGCCGATAAGACCACAACTCGGTTTGTACGGATGTCGTGAGCCGCATAAATGTCACAATAATTCGAGCCGCGAACATATTTGACCGCCGGGGGTGAGTCCACTATGCGAATGAAGTACTCATCACCATAATATTTTTTGTACGCATCGTGCAGCGCGGCCGCATCCACGCCGTCCACAGCCTGCGCATAAGCGGTCGTGAGAATTCCCCGGTCAATCGGCAGCAAATGGGGAGTGAACAACAACTGCGCTGCCAATCCGGCGGTGTCGGACAACGCTTGCTCCATTTCGGGCGTGTGGCGGTGTCTCAGCAGACCATACGCGCGAAAATTGCCGAACACGTCGGGAAAATGCGTGGCGGGCCGCGCGGTGGCACCGGCTCCGGTGACGCCCGACTTGGAATCTACCACAATTCCGGTGGGTTGGATAAGCCCGCTGCATAACAGCGGCGCGAGCGCCAGAATCGCGGACGTCGGATAGCAGCCCGGGTTCGCAACGAGTCGCGCACCGCTGATCCGGCTCCGGTACCATTCCGGCAGACCATAGACGGCTTCCGTCAGATATTCGGGAGCAACGTGTGTTTTCCGGTACCACTCCTCATAGACCGCCGCCGTCCGCAAGCGGAAATCACCGGACAAATCCACGATGCGAAACCGTTCCACTCCATAGTCGCGCACAAAGTCCATGGACGCGCCGTTTGGCAGCGCCAGAAAAACCAGATCCAAATCGCGCTTGGCCATTTCGGAAATCGGCTCGAGCGTCCGGTCTTCGATCCCGTGAAAAGCGGGATGAACGCTGCTGAACCGTTCCCCCGTGCGGTTTTCCGAGGTGATGACTTCGAGGTGAACATACGGGTGATGCCGCAGAATGCGAACCAGTTCGCTTCCCGTATAGCCGGTTGCTCCGGCGATGCCGACGCGAATGGAATTCACGTTGAATTTACCGTTGATGTGCGTTCATGCAGAGTGCGCTTGAATTCACCTCTCCGATTCCGGCCGGTTTGCGAAGACTGAACCCGGCTCGGCGGAAGAAGCGGGGCAGGCGAACGCGAAAGATGCCTGCCGCCGCGAATCAACCGCCCCGGCGGTGTCTTCCAAGTCTCAAGTTTCACGTTTCAAGTTTTCGGACTTCATCCCTCATCCCTCCGCCCTCAACCCTTCTTCAAGATACCCCATTTCCGTCGTTTACGCAAGCAGCGCATGTTCTTAAACAACAAACCCGAAGCGCGCGCCTCGGGTTTTCTCGGAAATCCTGTCCCGGGTTACGGCTTCAGAGCCAGTGCCGGCAGCACGGCCACGTCCTCGAAGAAATAGTCGGTGGGATCCACCGGGCGGCCGTTGACCCGAACTTCGTAGTGGACGTGATTGCCGGTGGAGCGGCCGGTGGAACCGACAGTGCCGACGGCCTGCCCTTTGGTTACATACTGCCCCTGCCGCACGGCGAAATCGTTGAGATGGCCGTAGGCGGTTTGATAGCCGAAGCCGTGGTCAATGACCACGAACTTGCCGTAGCTGTAGTAGCGGCCCACATAGATGACCTGCCCGCCGGCGGTGGCCATCACGGGGGTGCCGCGCTCCTGACAGATATCTACACCGGCATGCGGCTCGACCCGCTTGGTGAAGGGATCGCGGCGCACGCCGAAGCCGGAGGAGATGTAGCCGCCTTCGACTGGCCGCAGCGTGGGCGTGTGCTCCAGAAGCTCGGCGTTGACCGTGAGTTTGTGGTGAATTTCCTCGAAGCTGGCCCGCTGCAACTCCACCTCACGGCCGATGCGATCCAGACTCCAGAGCGCATTGGCCACCTCGGGAAGCTGGGCATCGCTGGGCGTGAGACTGGGCCCGCCGCCCACGCCGACTTTCTTCACGTCCTGATCGAGCGGCGGAAGGTCGGCCATCATGCGCAGGAGCTTATCGGTCTCGCCCAATACCGACACGTCTTTGCTGATTCCGGCCACGCGGGTTTCCAGCTCGGTGACGTGCACGCGGAGCTTGCGATTCTCCTGCTGCAGAGCCTGATTCTCGCGGGAATTGATGAGGAAACTGGCTGCCAAACCCGCCACCAGATTGGTGGCCAGGAAAAACACCGCCAGTCCAAGCAAGGCCGCCTGGACTTTGCGGTGCGTAAAAGTAAGCTCGACCTTTTTGGTCAGGTCGTGCGACAGGAAAATCAGTCTGAACTTACGCTGCGGCATTCACTCCTTCGGGGGTTTCGGCGGGATCAAGCGGGAATCGGTGCCGTCGCAGCGAAAGGCGAGGCTCTTCGAGAAGAAACCTGCACATGCCGCACAAAGCCACCAAAATTAGAGGTTTTGGTGATGGTGCAGTCAGCCTTTCACCGTCCACGTCAAAATTTAATATTTCTGACCTATTTGTCAAGCCCTCACGAGCACAAGACTGCATTTTGGCAAAGAAACATTGCCCGCCAAGCCAGTAGTTCTGCAAAATCAGTCACTCAAGTGGTGGCCGTGACCGCAGGCGCAGGCCTGCCCTCCGCACTTGCCCTGGCCGCCGCAGCACTCATGAGGCTCGGCCCCGCTGCTGTGCGATGAGGCCGCGGCGAAGACCGAGTAGACTCTGGAAAAGGTGCCTTTGCGGCCGCAACCGCAGGCGGGCGGAGGTTTTATGCCGGAGGCGGTTTGGGCAAAAACCTCCACGGTGTTGCCACAGGCGGTGCAGCGGTATTCGTAGATCGGCATAATGGGTGCTGAGCTTAAGCCTCGGCCATGATGAACGTCGGTTCCACCACCACCTCGGATTTCACCGAGAGGGTAATGAAACAGTTGGCGTGCGCTTTGGAAATGAGAGTGTCGAGCTTCTCGCGCTGGTGGCTGCCCTGCAAGGTGATGCGCGGCCGCAACGTGACTTTGGTGACGCGAAAGCGGCGTTCCACGAGTTCGAGCAGCGCTTCGGGCTCATCCTCATAGGCCAGAACCGGGATTTTCGCGCGCGAGAACACGGCCAGAATGGTCATCATCATGCAGCTTGCCACCGAGGCCGCAAAGAGTTCTTCGGGGTTCGTCTGCGATGCATCTTGGACCTCGTGGGCTCCGCCCGCGATGACCTCCTGCCCGTGGGGCAGGCTGATCCGGTGGCGCCGGTCAAAGGTGTCGTAGTCCTGATTGTCGCTTCCCAGCCAGCGGATTTTGCAGGTGAAGGCGGACTTTTCGGGCAGCATGGTGCTCCATCCTCGGGGTCAATACGGATCACGGGCCCGCTTTGGGCCCGCGACGGGCTCAATATAGGCACACATGGAGTCATCCACAAGCGGCAGCAAGCCCACGAAACAGCCCGCTGCTTGGCGACACGAGGGGAATCTCTCGCTTTTCCTTGACATTTGTACACAATTTGTCTATATTTGTTGCCGTCAAGAGAAGTTTTTCCATGACGTTAACCTCTGTGTGCCCTTGACATACCTGACCCCATCGTGTTCCAGCGGACAAACCAAGGAAACTGGCCGATGAACAAGGACGAACTGGTGACAGCGGTCGCGGCCAAGACCGGAATGACCAAAAAGACGGCCGAAGAGACTGTGAATGCGGTTTTTGACACCATTTCAGATGTGATCCGCGATGGCGACAAAGTGACCATCTCGGGATTCGGCACCTTCTTTCTGGCGGAGCGGGCGGCGCGCACGGGGCGGAATCCGCGAACAGGTGAAGAAGTTCACATATCGGCCCGCAAGGTGCCCCGCTTCATTCCGGGGAAGAAGCTGAAGGAAATGGCCAAGTAGGTTCAGGATAAGTGAGTTGTGGAGCCGGGTGGCCTCAGGCCGCCCCAGATTGCTGACAAACCCCGTCTGTGAAGGCGGGGTTTGGTTATTAAGGCGTGGTTGCAGCCCCCAGCTTTCTCATTTCGCTCGGTTGGCTCTCAGAAGTTCTCAATTTGAGGGCCAGACATACCTTCGCGACCATGCTCATTTGTGCCGAGGGACTTTGTCAACAACCTGGGGTGGTCTCAGGCCGCCCCTTTTCATTTCGGGGGCTTTCAAAACGCGCTGGACTTTCGTATATTCCACTATGCTGCGTGCCGATGGCCAAATTCTTGTGCTGACTACCGTGGCATCGGCCGAGCAGGCCGCAGCGCTGGCGGAGGCTCTCCTTCAGAACCGTCTGGCGGCCTGCGTGACCGTGCTGCCGGGCGCGCTCTCTAACTATCGCTGGAAAGGCGAGGCTTTCCTTTCCGAGCCCGAGCAGGTGCTGCTCATCAAGACGCACCGCGAGAAGCTGACGGAGTTGGAGAGTTTTTTCGCAGCGCATCATCCCTACGAATGCCCGGAACTGTTGGCGTTTGATGCGGCCCATGTTTCGGAAGCGTACGCGCGATGGATGCACGAGCAATTGGGGATGTGACGTTTCGCCGTTGTCGGTCTCCAGACCGGCAATGGCGGCGGAGGCATCAAACAACAAGGGGGTTGTGATGCGCGCATGGTTGTTGACTTCGCTCACGCTGTGTCTTGCGGCATGTTCGTGGGCGCAGCCGTGGGGGCCGTATGAGATCACGGCCACCAGCGATTCGTTGCAGAATCTGCGCACGCCGCAGATCGCGATCATTGATTCGCAAACGGCGCGAGTCTTTTACACGCTCGACTTGCCGGGTCTGAGCGAGATTCGGACGGTACTTTACGATCTCGCGAACCATCAGCTCATCGGCACACCGGAACTCGCGCGCTCCGACTCGGTGTCACAGCAGCTTCTTGACGGGGCGGTTGACGGCCCGAACGCATGGGTTGTGGTCTACAACCGGCGGTTCGATGCGACCTGGGTGGATACAAAGTATCTCGCTGGACCTGCGCCAAGCGGATATGAAGGATACATGGGCACAACCGGCTGGCCGAATAGTCCGCGGTTCCCCAACTACGACTTGTCGGACTTCGATCTGGTGTCGCGGGTCGGCGGCGGATGGGTCCTAACGTGGGTTCAGGTCATGTTCCCCCCGCCGTGGTATGAAGACGGCAGCCACATCTATGTGGCGGGTTTGAATGCGGATTCTATGGTGTACTGCCACGATATCGTGCCGATTGAGTATGAACTCTTCGGTCCCTACGTGGCTTCGACGGTTTCTCTTACGCCGGATTCCAGCTTGCTGCTGACAGAACAGTTCTGGCACCCAAATTGGCCGGAGGCTTTGTCCACGTTGGTCCATGCCGTGGCTGGTGCGGACTCCGAAATTCTGGATACCATCTGCACCTATGATTGCGACATCAACCCGCTGAGCTTTCGTCGTGCGGCAAACGGAACATTCCTCGCGTATTCCGATCCGAATTCGCTGTACCGCGTCAATGAGACCGGAGAATGCGAGGTGTTGGGATCACTTTCAAACGGCTACCGGCCCACGGACCTTGATTTCCAAGCGGCCTACGGCTTTGCCAGCATTTGGGTAAACTCGAATTGGATTCAACTGGGCCGCATGCACGTGGACGGAACGATGGTGGAGTTGGGTGTCTTCTACTGGTGGGATGGGGAACACGCCATCCGCGATGCGTCGGTGGCGATTGCTCCTGACGGGCGGATTTATGTGGTTTGGACGGAAAGGTCAAGCGATGAAACACGGCTGATGATCGCGCGCATCAATTGGGACACTCCGCTTGAAGCTCGGGATCGGGACTTCGTCCTGCCGCCTTCATCCTTCATCCTTTCGGCTTACCCCAATCCGTTCAACAGCACGCTGAAGATTGAATACACGTTGCCGCGCGCGGGAGATGTCGAAGTGAGCGTGTACAACGTGCTCGGGCAGAAAGTGGAGACAGTCTTGGATGCTCGCGTGGAGAGCGGAACCCACGCGGTCACGTGGAATCCCGGATGCGCGGGCGGGGTCTATTTCGTCACCATGAAGACGGAAACGGCGGCGAGAACGACAAAGGTGCTCTATCTCCGTTAGAACCTCCCTATGGTCCCCCCGTGAACGGGGGGAGATGATCTTCGCCGTTGTCGGTCTCCCGACCGGCAATGGTGCAATCTCGTATAGTTGAGGGAGGTGTTCCATGGGGGTCACACGCATTTCCGGCCGGTCGCTCTTGATTAGCGGTGTCGTGCTGATGATGGTGGTTTCGGCCGCGCAGGGTCAGGGCTGGGAGTGGCAGAATCCGCTGCCGCAGGGGAATTACCTTTCCGACGTTGCCTTCGTGGACGTGAACCACGGCTGGGCGGTCGGGGAGTACGGCACGATTCTCCGCACCACGGACGGCGGCGAAAACTGGACCACGCAATCGAGCGGCACACGGGACAATCTGGCAGCCGTGACCTTCGTGGATGGGAGCCATGGCTGGGCGGTCGGTGAATACGGGACGATTCACCGGACTACAGACGGTGGCGAGACATGGACACCTCATTCCACCGGCAGTTCGCGCGAGCTGTGGGGAATCACCTTCGTGGATGTAAGCCACGGGTGGGTCGTGGGAGGCACCGGCACGATGTGGAACGGCGAGATTCTGTACACGGCGGACGGGGGCGAGACGTGGACTTTGCAGTTCGATGACTCGACGGGGGAACTCCTGGCGGTAGCCTTCGCAGATATGGAGCGCGGTTGGGCTGTCGGATCGAATGGTGTGATCCTACACACGACGGACGGGGGCGGAACTTGGACGGCTCAATCAAGCGGAACGACGATTTACCTCTCGGATGTTGCATTTGTGGACACGAATCACGGCTGGGCTGTAGGCGGCGGTGGCGTGATTCTACGGACAACGGATGGGGGCGAAACATGGATGGCGCAAGCCAGCGCAACAACGTACCCCCTCCAATGTGTGGCCTTTGTGGACGCGAATCACGGTTGGGTGACAGGGAGGTGGGGTACGATTCTGCGGACCACGGACGGCGGCGAAACGTGGACGGGATATCCGAGCGCACCACTGAACCGGATGGAGGGCGTCTCCTTCGTAGACATCAACCACGGCTGGATCGCAGGGGGTAATGGTGGCATGAGCCTATCTTAGAATGGACTTGACGGGGAGGATTGGTTTTTCTTAGATTAGGGGTATGGACAGAAAACCCTACCCCACCGACTTGACGGATGAGCAATGGGCGTTGATCGAGCCCCATTTGCCTCCGCAACCTGCTTA
>JAPKYT010000097.1 GCA_026394155.1 bacterium
ACGACGTCGCCCGCCTTCTTTTCCAGCGCGGCGGCGGCAATGTATTCGGCAAGCTGGCTTGATGTAAGCACGGTCAGAAGTCTTCTCCTGCTTTTCACCTCTTCAAACCCAAACGCAGACTTTCGTAATCGGCTCCCACGATCACGGTCACGTCAATGTCCACCAGATTGCGCGCGATTTCCGTGGTCACGCGCGAACGATCAATGCCCAACGAATCGGCCACCGCCTGCGCCAGCTCGGGCCGCCCCACACGGTCCATCACCAGAGTTTGCGCATAGCGAAAGCTGCCCGCGTTGCGCGTTTCGCGCACGTCAAATCCCTTGGCCCGCAAGGCGGGCGACACCACCTTGGCCAGGCCTTTTATGCCGCATCCGTTGAGCACTTGCAGCCGGATTGACCTCGCGGGCTGAACCGCCGCCACATCGGATGGAGGAGTAGCGGCGATGGCAACACCTCTCTCATTTGTTGGACGCAGGCCGGTATCCGCAGGTTGAGTCACCGTGTCCACCGGTGGCAAAGAACCCGCGTTGTAGCGAATGCCGGAGGGCGACCGTTGCGGCCAGACGTCCAGGCGGTCCAGCACGATGAACGCGGCGGCGAGAGCGACTGCCGCCGGCAGAGCCACCCTCAGCCACAGAGGCACCGCTCCCAGGCGAAGCTTGGGTTTGGCAGCCGTCCGAATCGGCTTGTGAGGGGGAAGATAGAAGCGGCGAGACACGCCCAATCCTGAAAGAAAAGACCGAGAGATGAGGTCTCGGTCTGCACAAGACGGGACAGTCAGAGCGAAAGAACTGTGCCGAAACCGTCACGGCCGGTCAAAGGGCGCTCGATAATCGTAGGGCTCCCAGCCGTAGAAATTGTGATCGTAGTACGACGAAGGATACATCCCGCGGTAGAACGAGAGATGAAACGAGGTGGATGAACTCGGCCGCCAGTTTAGATCCGCTCCACCCACGAATTGCGTTCCGTTGTTGGCCGGATTCCATTCCGCCGGACCGGAAGGTTGAAAGCGATAACCGAGGTGAGTCGTAATCCACAGCGGCTTGAGAATCTGGTAGTCGAGCCGGTTCACGTACAAGCCCTGAGTCACTCCCTGACCGCCGGCGCTCGCGTAGCCGAAAGACAGCGAATGAGACATGTGCATGCGGGAAGGATCGAGCAGCCCGCGAAGGGATTTGAGTCCAATGGCCGACTGACCGTGTAAATAGTCGTTGGTGTCGCCGGCCGGTGGAACATTGCGGTACTGCGCGCAGATCGTCCCCGTTAGAAGGACAATCATGAGCCCCAGTGCCAATGATCTGAACCGCATTGCACCGTCCTCTTCTCTTGGTTTCATTCCCAAAAAATAACAATTTGCCCGGAAAATGTCAATAGCACCGTGGGCATCCGGCCAGACTATCCCGCACCTTCCGCCTCGCTCAGCTCGGCCGATGTATTTATCCCACGGATCTCGCTAAACTGAGCAAATTCATATGCTTGAACAATATGACCTGCCTCTTTCAGAATGGCCACGACATCGGTCAGGTAGTACTCGCCCTTACTGTTGTCGGTTTTCACCCGGGCAAGCGCCCCGAAAAGGTCATCCGCCCGGAAGCAGTATATGCCGGAGTTAATCTCGCGAATGGCCTTTTCCTCGGGGCTGGCCTCCCGGGATTCTACAATCCTGACAAATTGGCCCTTAGCCCCACGCACAATGCGGCCGTAGTCGGCGGGGTCATCGGCCTGCGCAGAGAGCACGGTGGCAGACGCTTCGGTGCCGCGATGTGCTTCAATGAGCCGGCGCAGCGTGACGGCCTTGAGTAGCGGCACATCCCCCGACAAGACCACCACTTCCCCCTCGAAACCCGACAGCGTCCCCTGAGTCTGCTGAACGGCATGTCCGGTGCCAAGCTGCGGGTCTTGAACCACCCACTCGGCACCCGTGTTCGCCAGCTCCTTCACCACCTCTCCTCTTCCGTGGCCCACCACCACCAACAGGCGATCCGGACAAAGCTCTTGGGCGGTCTTGAGAACGTGGGCAATGAGAGGCTTTCCGCGCAAGCGGTGCAACACCTTGGGCAGATCGCTATTCATGCGGGTGCCCTGGCCCGCCGCCAAAATGACAATGGCCAGCAACTGAAGTCTCTCAAATAGGTTAACGATGCGCGTACGGCCCCAGTTCCGCCTCAGTCTATGCGCAGGTTGTCCATGAGCCGAACTGGACCGAGACATCCGGCAATGATCAGCCTCGCCGGTTTGGGAAGCGGGTCTTCCTCGGAAAAACTCGCATCACTCACGGCCGTGGCATAGTCCAGAGAAAAATCCGGCTCGGCAGCCGTCACTTGCGCCATTGCCTCCTGAACCCGACGCAATGAATGCGCGGTACTTTCCACGGCTTCTTTCCCCGCACAAAGCGCACGGAAGAGAACTGTTGCTTTGGCGCGCTGCACCGGACTCAGATAAGCGTTGCGCGATGAAAGAGCCAAACCGTCCGCTTCGCGCACCGTATCACCCTCGACAATCTGCACCGGGAAATTCAGATCGGCAACCATGCGGCGAATGAGAAAAAGCTGCTGCGCGTCCTTCTGACCAAACACCGCCACGTCGGGCTGAACCATGTGAAAGAGCTTGGCCACTACGGTGAGCACACCCGCGAAATGTCCCGGCCGGATTGCGCCCTCAAAGACCTTGCCCACCGGTCCCGGGTCCACCTGAATTGCCCAGCCTTCGGGATAGACCTCGGCGGCATCGGGCATGAGAAGCACGTCCACCCCTTCGCCCGCCAGCAGCTCGAAGTCACGCTCAGGAGTGCGGGGATAGGCACCGAAGTCTTCCTGCGGACCGAACTGCGTGGGGTTCACAAAAATGGATACCACACACCGCTGCGCATGCTTCCGCGAGATCCGCACCAGCGAAAGATGCCCTTCGTGCAGCGCTCCCATCGTAGGAACGAAGCCGATAGAGCGGGAATCCCGCCGGTAGTCACCGATCATCCCGCGCAAATCCGACAGCCGCGTGACAACCTTCATCGCTCAGCGCGCTTGGTCGGTGGGTGTGCCGCTGCGCCGCTTGGGGGCATTCTCATCTTCCGTAGAGTCGTAGCTCTCTGCAGCGGTAGGATAGCGGCCCTCGCGGACGTCTTCAACCCAAGACGATACCGCTCCACGGATGAGCTTGGCGCCGTCCATATAGTGACGGATGAATTTCGGCTTGAACTTGTCAAAAACACCTAACAGGTCGTAACTCACCAGTATCTGGCCGTCGCAGTGCGGCCCCGACCCGATGCCGATGGTCGGAATGCTGAGGGCCTCCGTCACGCGCGCCGCCAGAGAGCTCGGAATCTTCTCCAAGACGATGGCGAAGCAACCGGCGTCTTGAAGGGCTTTCGCATCGTCCATCAGAGTCTCGGCTTCCTCGCGAGTCTTGGCTTGCACGTCGTAGCTGCCGAAAATGTTGATGCGCTGCGGCGTGAGGCCCAAGTGTCCCATCACCGGAATGCCCACGTCCACCAAACGGCGGATAGTGGGAATCAGATAGCCTGCGCCTTCCATCTTGACGGCTTGTGCGCCGCCTTCCTTCAGAAACCGCACGGCATTGCCCACGGTATCTTCGACGGAGACCTGAAAACTCCCGAACGGCATATCGGCAATGACCAGCACCCGCGATGTGCCGCGCGACACGCAGCGGGTGAGAAACAGCATTGCGTCCATGGTCATGGGAATGGTGGTGGAATGTCCCGCAATCACGTTTCCCGCGCTGTCTCCCACTAACAGGAAGTCCACACCGGCCTCCTCCTCAAGCGCGGCAAAGACGGCATCGTAAGCGGTGAGGCCCACGATCTTGCGTCCCTCCCTCTTAGAGCGGATGAGTTGCGGAACCGTCACCCGGGGAAAGACCTTCAAGTCGCTCATGCGTCCTCCATTTCTTGCGGCAGCGAAAGGACTCCGCCTCCCACGACCGTCTCACCGTCATAGAACACCGCCGACTGTCCGGGCGTCACCGCGCGCACAGGTCTGTCAAACTCGATCCGCACACGATTTCCGGGTAACGGAGAGACTCGCGCTGGATGCAGGTCATCGCGATATCGCACTTTCACCGCACACTCCACCGGCCCTTCAGGCTCTGAAATCGAGACCCAATTGACCGCTTCCGCTGCGGCAACGGATGCGAAACACTCATCATCATACGAGACAAACACGCGGTTTGTGCGCGCGTCAATCCGCGTCACGTAGAGCGGGCGGTCGGCGGAAATTCCCAATCCCCTGCGCTGACCGACGGTGAAGCGTGTGACACCGCCATGATAGCCGAGCACGCGATTGTCCGGCCCCACGATTTCGCCGTGCTCCAGAACCGGGAGATCCGCGGAAAAGTGTTCCTTCACGAAGCGCCGATAATCGTTGTCGGGAACGAAGCAGATGTCCTGACTCTCGGGCTTTTCGGCGGTGCGCAAGTCCAAATCCGCGGCGATGCGGCGCACTTCCGTCTTGCTGAGCTCTCCCACCGGAAAGAGCGTGCGCGACAGGCTCTCCTGCGATAATCCCCAGAGCGCGTAGGACTGATCCTTCTCGAGATAGGCGGCTCTCAGCAGCCGGACGCGCGATCCACTGCGGTCCGCGCGCGCATAATGTCCGGTGGCCAGATACTCGCAGCCCATGCGCCGGGCGCGCTCTAACAGCGTCTGCCACTTTACGAAGGTGTTGCAGCGGACACATGGGTTGGGCGTGCGGCCGCGCAGGTACTCGCGCCCGAAGTCCTCAATCACCGCCGAATGAAACTCACGCGACAGATCCAAAACGTAGTGACGAAATCCCATGCGCTGCGCCACCGCCGCGGCATCGCGCGCCATAGTCACGCTGCAACAGCCCGATGCGCGGTTCAAAGACAACTCCTCTCCCACCGGATCGGTCCACAGATGCATGGTCAGGCCGATGACTTCGTGTCCCTGCTGAGCGAGTAGAGCCGCCGCGACGGAGCTGTCCACCCCGCCCGACATAGCCACGGCCACGGCGGTGCGGCTCTCCGCGTTTGAAGAGCTTGACATGAGCTCCGACAGAACAGCCATGGATGCTACGATCCTCGAACACTCACCGGAGCGGTGGCCCGCTGACGCTCCACCAAAGACGGCAGTACTTCCATGAGAGCATCCACGTCCTCCGGCGGATTGAATCGCCCGAAAGAGAACCTGAGCGAACTCTGCGCGCTCAACATGTCCAGCCCCAGAGCCAAGAGCACGTGCGATGCGCCGGCGGCTCCCGCGCTGCACGCGCTGCCGGTGGATACGCAGAATCCTCTGCGATCCAGAGTCACCAACAGCGCCGCGCCTTCGCAGCCCGGAAATGAAACATTGAGAATGCTGGGCGAACGGTGCGTGCGCGATCCGTTGATGCGCACATTGGGAATTTTCTCCAAGATGAGCGCTTCCAGCCGGTCGCGCAGAATCTTGATCTGCTGGCCTTCGCCGGGCATTTTCCGGGCACAAAGGCCGACGGCGGCGGCGAATCCGGCGATGCCCGGCACGTTTTCCGTTCCGGTGCGCAAGTTTCTTTCTTGGCTGCCGCCGATGAAGCGCGGAGATATCCGCAGGCCGCGGCGGATGACCAGCGCTCCCACGCCTTTTGGCCCGTGGATCTTGTGACCGGAGATGCTCACCAAGTCCGCGTTCATTTCCGTGAAACGCAGCGGCAGCTTGCCGAAGCTCTGCACGCAATCGGTGTGAAAAATCACCTCACGCTCGCGGCAAACGGTGCCAATGGGGGCGATGTCCTGAATCGTTCCCAACTCGTTGTTCACGTGCATCACTGACACCAGAGCGGTCTGCGGCGTGATGGCCTTGGCAACATCCTGCGGATCGAGCCGGCCTTCGGAATCCACCTTCAGAATGGTCGCGCTTCCGCCGTGCTCCTGCCACCACTTGGCGGTGTCAATCACCGCGTGATGCTCGGTGGCCGCAGTAACGAGATGGTTCTTCCGTCCCCGCCAGAAGTCCATCACGCCTAAGAGAGCCCAGTTGTCGGCTTCGGTTCCGCCCGACGTGAAATAGACTTCGTCATCGTTGCATTCCAAGAGGCGCGCGATGGAGGAACGCGCCTCTTCAAGGGACATCTTGGCGCGGCTGCCGGCCTCATGAGCGCTGGACGGATTGCCCCAGCGATCCGTCAGCACCTCGTCCATGGCCGCCACCACCGCCGGGTCGGGACGGGTGGTCGCGGCATTGTCCAGATAGATCATTTCCCTGGCCTGATACATGACTTCCGAACTCTAAATATACCCGGAAATCTCAGCAAAATCAAGTGCTGAGAGCCTCCGGCAGGGTTGACTTTTCCACTTCAAGACTTTACATTACCATGCAGATCGTTATAACAATAGGAAGCTCCCATGAAAGGGTTCGCAGCCGCCGTTTTGCTGGCAATCACCGCGGCCGCCCTGGCGCAGGAACCCATTGATCCCGCCTTCGATCCGCCTCTGGGACAGCCCGGCGGAGGGACGGGACGCGTGCGTTGGAACGGCACGGTGGGCATGGTGATCATCAACGGCAAGATCTATCAGCAATTCGGACTGCGCCCGGACATCCCCTTCGGGAAGTTCGGCATCGGGCTGGACCTGACCGCGCGTTTCGACGAGAACGGCAACTTCAAGGACGATGAGTGGAACGACGGCCGCGACTATCTGGAGAAGCTCTACTACCTCCGCTACGGATTGCCCGGGGATCCTTTCTATCTGCGGGTGGGCGCGCTCGATCACGTGACTCTGGGCTACGGCCTCATCATGCGCCGCTACTCCAACACCATTCAATACCCCGAAGTCAAACGAATCGGTGTTTACACGGAAGGGAGCGCAGGCCGCGTCGGCTGGCAGGCCATGTTAAACAGCGTGGTGGAGCTGGACGAGCCCGGACTGATGGCCGCCCGCCTCTCTTATGACACCCGTCTCAAGGGGCTCACCGTGGGAGCAACCCTCGCCCACGACGGCAACCAGTTTGCGGGGCTGGTTGATGACGACAAAGACGGCGTCCCGAACCGGCTCGACCTCTTCCCGGGCAAGAACGATTTCACGCTGCAACGGGAGATTCTCGATGCGTTCGCCAGCGATCCGGACCTGCTCGACTATATGATCGGCAGCGGTTTCCTCCCCGATGTCCGCGACAGCCTGCGCAGCTACCGGGGCATGAAAGAGTCGGTGACGATTCTCGGTGCCGACGCGGGCCTTCCCCTCTGGAAAGGGAGGCCGCTTTCCGTGTGGACGTATGCGCAGGTGGCGAAGATCGTGGATTACGGCTGGGGCTGGGCCTTTCCGGGAGTTCGCTTCGTGATCGGGCCGCTCGAGGCGGCCGCCGAGTACCGGCAGTACGAGAAACAATTCCGCGGTGATTTCTTCAACTTCACCTACGAAATCGAACGAGCGCAACTCTATCACGACAGCCTCTTCATCACCAAAGAGAAAACACTGCAGAACCTCGGGCGCGCCCACGGCTACTATGCGGACGCGATGCTGTCGGTGGGCGGGTTTGGATATGCCTTCGCGTGGTACGAGGACATGCACGGCAGCAACTATCCGGGCGGCCAGACGCTCTACGGGGAATTGGGAGTCACGCCGCCCGGCGTGACCCGTCTCCAAAAGGTGGCGGGCTACTATATGCAACCCAATGTCAGGCGGCTCTTCACGGGGTTGACCGACGGCACCATCTACGGTGCAAAGCTTTACTTTTCGCTGGCCGGAAACGTCAGTCTGGTGTATGACCACCGCATCACTTATTTCAACGGCGAGAGCAACCGCACGGTGCGCGTGGAGACCATGATTACCTTCTGAAGCGGTAACACCGGTCGCACGAACATGAATCCCGAAGCGGTCAGGCTTCGGGATTCTTTCTTGTTGAGCACGCGGCGGCGGCCCTGCGCCTAAGAATCTCTGAGGAGGAAAGCAAGCAACTCGGCCATTCTATCCAGCGCCTTCCCCCGATGCGAAATGCGATTCTTCTCGGCAAGGTCGAGCTCGGCCAGCGTTCTTCCGTCGGGCAGCACGAAGATGGGATCATAGCCGAAACCGTTCGTTCCCCGTCGCTGCCGGCCGATAGTTCCCGGCAGCGTTCCCTCCACACAGTAGAGCCCGTCATGCGTGCGCAGACACATCACCGTGCGGAAGGTCGCCTGCCGCTTGCCGTCAGGCACGTGCTCCATCTCCGCTAACAGTTTCGCGCAATTGGATTCGTAGGTCGCACCCGGCCCGGAATAACGAGCCGCGTACCCCCCCGGAGCACCACCGAGAGCATCCACCTCTAATCCCGTGTCGTCGGCCAGAGCCCATTCGCCTGTCT
>JAPKYT010000012.1 GCA_026394155.1 bacterium
TCCCCCGTCTTGTACTTGCTCACCCAGATGCTCAGTGTGACGAGAGCAATGCCGCCCACCACTCCATAGCGAATCGTGCGGGCAAAGCGCAGCCTCGCAGCGGGATCGCTAGCGATTTGGTAAAAGCCGACGACTATCACCGGGACAAGAGACAGCAATGCAAACGAACGTACCTGCAAGTGCAACGCAAAGTAGATAAACGGCACGCACAACACCGTTGCAGGCAACCAGCGCTTCTGCATGGCGAGCATGGTGATCAGAGGCGAGGACGCCCAGAAAAGGACGATGGCCCAACTCGATCCCTCCACATAGTCGCGATAATTTTGGGTCCGGGTTGTCCAGAAATACCACGCACTCCCGACGACCCAAAGACCTCCAAGGATCCGGCTCAGCTTGTTCAGTGTCGCCGTTCTTGACGGCAGGATCCAGATGGCCTGCGGCCCTCGCCGCGCGATGAGCAGCTCGCCAACCTTGTCTGCGAACGAAAATACCATGTTGAACAACACGACAAACAGGATTGCCCGATGAATCTCCTCCGGACCGGCCGTCACGGCCTCTGCAAAAAAGCCGCGCGTCCAGGAAATGGATTCTTCTAGTGAGACCGGAATAAAGAAGATTGAAAAATATGCGAGTAAGAACCAAGGGATTGATGTCAGCCGACGCGCTCGGAGAGCGGCAACGAACCGCCACCAGCACAGAATTACATTTAAGAGCGCAAGCGCAAGATTGATATTCACGTTACGAGTCTTGGTCAGGCATATCCGAAACGCGTTCGATACTGTTCAATGTGCTCCGCGGCTACTGCCCGCCAAGAGTATCTTGACTCCATGAACCTGTGCGCCGCCACACCCATTTCCCGCGTGTTGTCTGGTTCGGCGGCAAGCTGGACCAGCGCTGCCGCAAGTGCCGAGACGTGGTCGGGTGGAACGATCAGCCCCGTCTCGGCGTCAACGACAAGTTCAGGCAGCGCTCCGACCCGAGTGACCACGGCTGGCAGCTTCATCGCAGCGGCCAGCGCGATGACACCGGACTGCGTTCCGTCCCGGTATGGCAGGACAACGAAGTTCGCATTTGCAAACAGTGCCTTTATTTCCCTGTCATCAATGAACCGATTGATGACGATGACGTGATTCCGGACAGATTCAGGAACCTCGGGCATCTGCCCCGCCCCGGCAATCACCAGCTGCGCATGCGGCACGGATTTGACAACTGCAGGAAAGACATCAAGTAGGAGGTCGATTCCTTTATACGGGTGAATGCGCCCAAAGAATAGAATCGTGCGCGCGCCCGGTATGATTCCGGCGAGTTCCGGAATGGCTTGGTTTCCTTCAGCAATGGACTTGGAAATGCCCCCGCCGTGCCGCACTACATATGTTTTCGCACCAATCTTTGCGCCGCGCATCGCGACCAACTGTTCCGCGTGGAGCCGAGAATGAACATGGATGGCATCGCATCGTGCAAGTGCTCGCGGCAGCATCAGACTGTAGTCGATCCGCGTCTTGAATTCGCTCCAGCTGGTTCGTGTCTCGTGGTGCGGTTTGGGATCGTGCACAGTGCCCACCGTTCTGACTCCCTGGGACCGCAGGACCTCAAACAGACCGGTCATTGCCGGGATATGGCTAGTGACGTGGACGATCCGAGGCTTATAAGTGCGACCTAAGTGCCTTGCCAGACGGCTGAATCGCATCGGGTTGTAGTACCGCCTGACTCGTGCTCCGCGCCTAGTTCGATCCATCCAGCGACCGGTCAGGCTGCCCGGCACGAGACCGTCGTCGCTGGCGATCGTGTACAACATGGCAGGACGGTGCCAGCTCAACCCTTCAGCCAGACCACTGGCGTAATGGGCCATGCCGCCGCTCCCCTCGGCGTCGACAACCAGAATGTCGGTGCGCTCAGAAGGCATACGCCCGCCGCCTGAAATGGTTGAAAGCATGTGCACCCAGTATCCATGCGATGCTAACGGCAGTGACCATTCTGTCGTCGGTCCCCATGACAGCCATCACGGCGAGTGGGCTGTGTATGAACAGCGCAATACCGAATTCAACACCGAAACGCGCTAGATCGCGTTTGAGGTCACAGGCAGAGATGTGCATCAGCCAGATAACTTTGATGAACAGAAAAACAGAACCGCAGAGACCGAGCAGTATCAGCGCTGAACGAACGCTTGCGGCAATCCAGCCGACAGTCAAGGCAAGAACGATGACCAGAAGATAGGCGGTCTGCAGAAGCAACTCCTGCTTTTGCTTGCCCAGTACAGTGACGAGCATGGAAAGCGGGGTTGCAAGAAAGCCGGCGAAGATCCATGGGGCGAGGAATTGCACGAAGAGCCCCGCTTCCCGCCATTTGTCTCCGAATATGAATGCGAAGAGTGCCGGGGCCGTGAACATCAGTGGCAGGAAAGTGTGGAGACCGGCAACCAGTAGTACCCGACTGACCTCCGAAACAGATTCACCCAGGTTGTTGTCCCTGAGCGCATTTGGTGAACGTGCGAGGATCACCTGGGAAACCGCCTGCCCCACAAGTCGCGTGGGAAGCTGCAGCACCCGGAACCCGAGCCCGAACAGTCCGGCGACCCCTCCTCCGAACATCGCTCCCAGCATGATGATCGGCACGTTGACCGCAGCCGAATTGACGAGCGTCGAAGGCACGGCCAGGAGGGGAAAGCGGCGGTAACGACGCAAGAGGCTTGTAAGGTGACGCCATGACTCGCGATCGGAAAACGCGGACGATCGGGTTTGCTTACTATAGAGAAGCGGCAAGATACCGGCTGCCAGACCGGTCATCTGACCCCATACCAGCACGCTCCATCCGCTGCCACCGAGCGCCGCCGCCCCCTGCACGGCTGCTTGCGCAGCACCCTGACTGAATTTGGATGCCGCATTTCGGCCATGCTGCTGGGTCCTGATAGTGCGCATCAGCAACGAACTGTTAATCCCGGTAAGAAGGAGCACGATAGGGAACAGGTACCAGTGCGACGTGATGATCGAAGCGGACTCTCCGAACATCAGCGACGCTCCCTTTATGAGAATGACGCTGCCAAGTAGCGCAACTACTACTGACATTCCCAAGGAGAGGTGCAGCAGCCCCGATGCCGCCCGATCTGACCGCTGGAGCGGAATGGCCAGTTCGTAGTGCAGGCACACGACAGGAGCCACTACGCTGATAGCGGCGACCATCGACGAGAAGTAGCCCATTTCCTCTGGCGAAAAGTGCCTAGACACGACTGGGAGGACCGCGACAGCACACGCTTGGCCCGCGATCGTACCCATCGTGATCGTGATTGCGGCACGCGTACCTGGCTGAGCCACGGTGCAGTTCAGGGAGTTGCGACGTACATCGCGTAGGACCCAGCCTCGACTTCGACCATCATGCACGCTCCCTCACTCGGTTCAAGCTGTCGCTCCGGCCACGACTCGAATCGAGCGGCCTGCGAGTCGACCAAGCACAATGAGTCACGCACGGGCTCCCGCCCCAGATTGGCGACGATCAGCAGCGAACGGGTCGCGTTCCGATAGCCGCTGACATGGAGGTTTGCTGCGCCGGTAACGGCCAGCGGCTCCTCGGCATAGTACGGCACAAACTCAGCGGAAGTGATCCCGAAGCCACGCAGCATCGCAAGACCACGATAGACCTCCTCGGTATTCGCCCACTTGGGCCAGACGATAACGTCATGCAGCATCAAGATGCTCATGAGCTTTCGTGTTGGACCCACTGCCGCGGCCGCTTTCGGCCCGAACTCCGGTAAAAATATCGGAATAAAGCCCCACTGACTGCCATTGAGCTCAACTCGGAAATCCGTGAGCGTCGCGACATCAAGATAA
>JAPKYT010000077.1 GCA_026394155.1 bacterium
GTTTGACCGCCACTTTGTCTGCTGAACGGCGGATGACGCGCAGCAGATCGCGCCCTTCTTTCGGGGTGAGGCGCCGTAAGCGCAGTGGGGGGAACATCTGGATCCTCCTTGATCGGATGAACTCTATCCCCTTCTACGCACAAAGCCCTCCTGGCGACTCAACCACTCATAACTAAATGGAAACGTCACTAGGAGTGGACACTGGATGGGTTGACGATCTGGTCTGCGAGGCGTTCGACGGTCTTGCGCTGGACGGATCGTCGCTCGGACCGATTCTCCGTCGTGCGCGAGCCGCAGGCCTGTCGGAATCGCGCTTGGCCGTAATCATCGTTCGGTGGCTTGGGGCTAATGGTGGAACGTTCGCCACTGGGCCGAACGGCTGCGTGTTGAACTACCAAGGGGCGGAGTATCCCGTCATGGCCGCACCGCCGTTCGCGAGCCTGATTTGGAGGCTAAGTCGGGACAGCGGTCACTCGGTTCTGCTTACAAGCTCGGTCTACGAGTCGGTGCTGTATGAGGCCCTCTACTTAGCCGAAGTGGGGAAGTCGCCAACTGCGGTGGCAGCCCAATCGGTAGCCGGATCCGCGAGCTCAACACCAGCAAGCACCTTTCTCCGTGCGATCCAAAGACTATTTGAATTGACGACGGGACCAGACGCCAAAGCCCGCGAGGCTGCGGAGACGTTCGCCAATGTCAATAGGACGACCGGTCAGGTGGACATTTCGGGGACATGGCAAGATGTCTGTGCGACATTGAATTTGGCATCAGGGAAGCCCTTCCTGTCCGGCGTTGACGACCTGCGAAAGGCTCTCACCGAGGCGACGGCCGAGCTCAAGGCCGCTGGTGTCACGTGGGAAGAATCTTCAGCCGGGAAGGGAAAACGCCGGGTGTTTCATCTGAAGCGGTCTGCCTGATGCGCTACGAGAACCGCAGACTTATCGTCGTCAATCCGTCGTGCGTGGCTATGTCCCACTCGAGTCAATACGGACCACAGTATCTGGAATAAGTAGAGAGTGCCGACCACCGACGAAAGACTCGACGAGATGATGAATAAGAGCGGCATGTCAATCAGATGAAGGAGGAATTGTCCCAGGAGAAGCGCCGGCCGGTGGACTTGACCATCAAACAGACGATGGCCGAATTGGCTGTGTCGCGGGACACTGTCAACCGGCTGATCAGACGTGGGGAATTGGCAGCGTACGACATCTCTGCTAATCCTCAAGCGAAGCGGCGGACTCTCCGTGTGCGATGCGCCAGCGTTCTTGAATTCAAGGAGCGCCGTGCCGTGAAGAGCCGTGTCTCACTCGAGACCATCCTGCGTGATCTGTAGGTTTGATCAGCCATGGTTTCAGTTAGGAAGGAGGGACAACCCGAGGAATCGAGGGCATGAGCTACAAAATTCTTGAAAAGCAGTACGCGGACGGCATAAAGCTCGTTGCGCGTGTCAAACTACCCAACGGGAAGTGGAGGCAGTATCCCACCTACCAGACTGATGTGAAGAAGGCCGAGAAGGTCGCACGGCGCATCGTGAAAGCCCTGGCAGAGGGGGAGGAGCCCAATGCCTTCGGCCAGCGGAATAGGGGTGCTGGCGTGCCTCTGAACAAGCAAATCACCCTGGCCGTGATGATCGAAACCTATCTGGAAGAAAAGCACTCCAGTTGGGCTCCAGGCACGTTTCCCGGTTACCAGATCCCGCTCATTCTGTTCCGCGACTTCCTTGGGGACGTGAACGTCTCTCAGATTCGGTCCACCGATCTGTTGGAGTTCCGCAAGTTCCTGCTGCGTCGCGGATGCACCCGGCACAAAACGGGAGACAGAAGCTGGAAGCCTTTGAAGCCAAAGACGCTCCGAAACTATGAGGGAGCGATTCAGTTCTTCCTGACCTGGTCAGGCAAGCGGCTTGGGTTCAGCCCGCCGAAGCTCGACCTGGTGCCGATGCCCAGAACCCAGCCGCTGAAGTACTGGCGGCCGGACGAATGCGTGGACCTGCTGCGCGCTGCGCACGAGATCGTTGTCCACGGGCAGCCTTATTCGCTTTACCTTGGGTTCTTGTTCTCGACCGGGATGCGGAAAACCGAGGCGGCCCTGACCCGCTGGGAATGGTTGGACTTGGACACGCGGTCGATCAAACTGCCCGGGGTGGACCCGGAGACGGGCCAGCGGATCACGAAGAACGGGCAATGGCGGTTGTTTCTGATGTCCGAGAAGTCCGGGCATATCTCCGACAACTTCGAACGCACCATCGAACGTGCGAACCGGAAGCGCCGGGCGGAAGGAAAGACTCTGATCCCACGCTTGACGCCGCACAGCACGCGCCACACGTACGCGGTGCAGTCGCTGCAGGCGGGGATGGACCTCTTCGCGCTGGCGCAGATTCTTGGACACGCGACCACGGACACCACAATGAAGCACTACGCCATGCTGGCCCTGCCCGAGCTGCATCGCCAGGTGACAAAGGCCGGTTCTTTCCACGCTGCTATGTTCCAGGGTTTGTTCCAGACAGCTCTAAGTGAAGTAGTTACTTGAAACTGTCCCCGGGCTCATAACCCAAAGGTCGTAGGTTCGAATCCTACCCCCGCTACAAGAGAAAGACCTGCGCGTCGTGCGCAGGCCTTTGCTTTTCAGCCCCGAGGCTTATTTCCTGCCTCTACTTGGGGTACACAGACCGATCAGCCAATTTCCTTTCACGCCGCACCGCCACGACGCGGACGGAGTCCGGATCCAATCCCAAACAGGTTTCCGCGGGCAACAGAAGCCGCGGGCAAGCCGGGCTCTGTCGGGCGATAAGGGTCAGCGATGGGCTGCTTAGATCAGGAGGAAACGACTGATGAACCTCGTACCATTCCACGTCACGCTCGCTTTTCCATTCCAGCATCCAACAATCCGAGATCATGCTCAGGCGGCGATCCACCGGGTCGCCGCCGGTCGTACCGCCTTGACTTGCGCCGGCCACGTTGACGACGAAGGTCGTCAGCGGCGCATCGGCGGGGGCAGAGCGGACTTGCCCGCGATGGTCCATGGCGGTCAAGTAGTACTCAATGGCTGTGACTTCGGCTCCCGCGGGGGCAAGTGTCGTCGCGTACCGCCCGGTGCCGATCTGAGTCATGGGAACGGTAGCCCAACTTCCTCCGGGAAGCGTGCGGTATCGCGCGTCGGCGCTGAGTATGCTGGGCGGCGTGGACGAGCGGAAGGTGTCGCTCCACATCTCCGCGACAATCCGCAGACTGTCATTCATGTTCGGCGGCTGAGCCGGGTCATGGATGATGTACGGACCCATGTTCCAGCTTAGGTCCCCGAACAGCGGGATTTTCCAAGGGAGATCTGCGTCGCAGTCGCCCTGCCACATGTAGAACTGGGTCCCGCGGCAGTTGGAGTGACTCTGGGCCGCTCGAACGGCAGAAACGAACCGGGAAGTGGACACCCAGAGAGCCACCGCCATGACGGCCCCGTGCTGGTTGGCGGCGAAGTAATTCAGCGAGGAGTCCAGATTCGATGAATACCCCTCCATGCACATGATCTCCATCGGAGCTGGCAGCTCTTCCAGCGCCCCCACCGTCCACGGCGAGGTGGTCACCGGCATGGCTCGCGGATCCCGCACATAGATATCGAAGGCGTCGCCGTAGATGCGCACCGGCGCTCCCGGCCGCCGCGCCTGAATGACCTGATACATCTGGCGGCAGTAACTGCCCACGAGTTGTGCGGGCGTCATGTGGCGCCGCGTGCAGGCCGCATCGTAACCGGCGTACGACACCTCGTTGATGCTGATCTTGAAACCGTCCGGGTGCAGAAGCGAATCCACGTGGCGAATGCGCTCCTGATAGTCCAGCAGCGGTTCGATTTGACTGAAACACTGCGTTTTCCGAACTCCCTGATACAACGGCGCGCACGACCAATCCAGCAACACCGTGTCGCCGATGGCAAGCCGGCTGCCGGGCACAAGTTCCAGCCGCGGTTGGACGACATACTGAGGGTAACTCGTCGAATAGGTCTCTACCACCCGAAAGTCCAAACCCTCAGCCATCAACGCGCCGTTGCGTGCGGAGCGAACCACTAAGGGAGTATCCTCGCGCCGCACTATGTTCACCGGAGCGGCGGTCTCCAGCGACAGGTCATCAAGCCAGATCGTGCCCCCGGTCGGGTATTTGGGACCCACCAGAAAGAGAATTCGGCCGGCATTGTAGGTGCAGAAGTCAAACTGAATCTGTGTCCAGCCCTGTGTGGCAGGGCAGGACAGCGCTGCGTACCGGACATCATACGTGTTGTTGGGGGCGGTTGCGCCCTGCATGCCGATCATCAACTGTCCGCAGTAGTCCTCGGCCTTGTACCAGAAGCGGATCCTAAGCCACTTGTTCGGCCCGATGTCGCGCTCTTGGAGTAGAAACATGTCCGCATACGTGTCACTGCCGAATCCGCTGAAGCGGATCGAGTTCGATCCCGAGTGCTTCGTCACGCCGTCGCGGTTCACGTAGGTAAACCGCGAATCCCGCGTCATGCTCCAGTTGACTGGCCGACTCCCCGACCAGCTCTCGAACCCGCCGTTGGAGAAATCTACCCCGTATCCCTGCGCTACCGGCACAAAAGCCGTATCGGTGACGCGCATCATGGTGCCGATGATCGGTATGCCTTCCTGCCAGTAGAGTTGGCTCACGGAGTAGGCGGTCTGATCCACCGACATGGTCAAAGGCAGACCGTAGCTGCGAACGCGCGACGCCATCAGCACCGCCTGCGTCAAGCCGTAGGTGCCCGAGCTCCAGAGGCCCGCGTCTGAGGTGTTCCA
Organism: bacterium; assembly: GCA_026394155.1. Classification (GTDB taxonomy): domain Bacteria; phylum Electryoneota; class RPQS01; order RPQS01; family RPQS01; genus RPQS01. Next base: position 4,778 of record JAPKYT010000077.1, read on the forward strand.
CTCGATCTCGTTCATGCGCGCCGAATAGGAGAGATCGGTCATCATGTTGCCCCATGCGACCTGCTCCGGGATTCGCACGTGCGAGTTCACGGTTCCGACTCGTTTCGGGAAATCGGGCCAGTCACGGATGTACGCCCGGTCAATGTACAGCCGTCCCATCATCTCGGTCGTAAGTTGAAGGAGCGACATCAAGCCCCAGCGAAGGCTGAGTTCGTTGTTGCCGCCCAGAAGCACCCGGTTGTCCTCCACCACGAGGTGATACTCTTCTGTGTGCGAGACGGAACCTAAGCCGGGCAATCCGGTGCTCCGTAAGGCCGTGGCCAGTTGCGGAAAACGCGCAAACGTGCCCAGCCAGATGGCCGGCTGCTCCCCCGCGTAGGCCGACCACTCGATCACCGGGAGCGTGTAGCCCGCTCGCTGTTCGAACAGCCAGATCGCCGCGTCCCGCACCAGCGCTTCCTGTTCGGTGGGATTATCGGGGATGACGAGGAAGGGAGTGCCGGAGAACCACACCGCCTCGGGCCCGATGAGACCCATCTGCTGAGGTCGGGGGTGAATATCGCGCAGACCGGCCTCCGCGGGGGCCATCCACGCGAAGAACGCAAGAATGAGAAGTAATCGCCGGACTGCTCTGTCTGTGGTCATAAGAAACCTGTCCTCATCGGAGCCCCGGCGCCCACCAAGGGGCGCCGGAGCCGCTATCTCGTCCTTGTCATAGCGAACACATCGTCGCTCGCACCAGTGGACATTCAAATCATGTGCCACGGCAGGGCAACCGATGTGTCCCGGATTGTCATCACAACCCCCTGGACTAAGCGTTGCAAACGACCGTCTTACGACCCTCGATGGCGTTCCGCAAGAGACGCCATGCATGGTGTTGCGTCGCTCTTCAGCGACACTCGCGCTGCGGTGCGGCCACGCGGTGGCGAGACGATTGCCTTCAACGTGTCCGCGACCACTTCGACGCGGCGCCGCACAATGTGCCGTGCTGCCCTCCTCGCTGCACGGAGACTCCTGCTCATACGCATGACAGACTCTCCCTTCTCCATCTTAAAATGATGGATTACAATGGCTTATTAGAACAATCCATCAGCGTATGAAAACTACCGCGCGTTCATGGCAAAAGCAATCAAAATGGCGGACTCAGGATCAGAAAACTATCCCCAAGTATAGTCATCTTATCAATTAACGTACTCCGACCAGTGAGCCTTCCGTGAAATGCGCCGTCTTGCCACTTGCTTCTCATCAAGAGCAGGCTTAGATTGTCCCCGCTATTGGACCACAAAACCGGAGGGCTTAATGAGATTTTCATTGCTGTTGTTGATCATCGGCGCGGCTTTCGCGCTGCCGGCCGTGGCGGGTACCTATCCCTTGGCGGTCGGTGCCTACTCCGGCTATGACGTCCCGGCTCTTCAGCAGGACGTCGGTGCAGGTGTGATGTGGGGAGTGGGCGTGCGAGGCAACATCTGGCGCTTTGTCCACGGGCAAGTGATCGTGCGCGGAACGTCGCAGGGTGATGCGGACGAGGAGCTCGAATTCGGAAACGGCCAGACGGAGACCATCACCTACAAAGGCGGGACGCTCACGGGGTTTGGTTTGAATGTGCTGCTCGCCAAGAAGGATCCGTGCAGCGTGTGGCCGTACGCTCTGTTCGGGTTTTCCAGCAATTCGTTTAACTTCGGAGACAGCTTCAAAAAGGACCAGAGCCTGACCGGCTGGTCGGTGGGCGGCGGCTTGGGCATCAATCTCTTCCAGAAGAAGGTCTATCTCGATGCGCAGACTTACGCTCTCGTCTCGCCCTTCCACGACAACAAGGCATCGCGGAAGAACTGGCAGACCTTGATCGGCCTTCAGTATTTCATTCCCATCCACACCAAGTAGGGAGGAGAGAAACCATGAAAACCACCACCCTTGTGCTTTTCGCGGCTCTTGCCGCCCTGTTGGCTGTCGGGTCGGGATGCGGTCTGATGTCGGGCACCGTGTTCATTTCGCAGGCAGTGGACGGGACCATCGAAGCGCAGTCGCCGGCATCGGCAATGGTGGGATCCCGCCATGGCGGGACTCTGGATGAGAGCTTCGGCGGCGCCAAGGTGGACCTGCGCGACAACTCGGACTGGCAGGATATTGAGATTGACGGGATCGAGGACATCTGCGTCCGTCTCACCGTCCTCAACTTGTTGGCCGACTCGGTGTCGGGCGAAGGTTGGGTGACCATCGGCGAAGACAGCGCATACGCCAACATTGACAGCGTTCGAGCGCACGGCTTCCGCATCTTCAGTGGCCTTCTCGTCGCAGGCAATGACTCGGTGATCTTCACCTGCGGCCAAACGCTCGACCTTTTTGAGAACCTCGACAAACTGGTTGACGCCGTGAAGGAAGGCGTTTTCTGGGTGTGGGGCCGTGGCGATCAGGACACCTATCACATCAAGTATGAGGCCATCTATCTGGGCATCCACGTGACCGGCAGCCTGTGACCGCCCATGCCTGAGTTTTCGCCCGGATTCCGACGGGGGTCCGGGCGATTTTTCTTGTATTTGTGCGAATTTTGATTATAACTAAGTGTTGTCTATCTTGTTAAAAGAAAAGTATGGGATTCTTTCATGATTTCGGGCTCCACTTTCGGCCTTGTGCGTATAAAGACTTGTGGCACTTGCCGTGGTAGTTGGCTAACGGTCAACATCATCGTGCGCATGCGATCCAATATTATCCTCCTCTTCCTTCTCTTGGCAGTCGTGCCGCTCGTGCGTGTCGCTGCCGCTGAGCCGGATCCCGTTCTCGAGCGTTATGTCGAACTGGCGCTCAGCCAGAATCCGGGACTTGCGGCCGAGCTTTCACGCGCCGAAGCGACGGGACAGATGCCCGCGCAAGAAAGCGCTCTGCCCGATCCGATGCTGGGCTTCGGTCTCCGTGAGCTCAGCGTGGACGATCCCGGCCTGCACTCCACCGACATGACCGCCAAGTGGATTTCGCTCGAGCAGGAATTCCCGTTTCCGGGCACGCTGAGCCGCAAGCGGGATCGCGCCCGTGCCATGCAGAAGATGAGTGCCGCCATGGCGGAAAAGGAACGCGCCATGCTCATCTCCGACGTGAAGCAGATGTACTACGAGTGGGCTTATGTCCGCCTGGCCATGGATCTGGTGCGCGAGAGCCGGGCGCTTATGGAACAATCTCTGGCTCAGGCCGTGGAATCCTACCAAGTCGGGATGAGCTCGCAGAGCGACATCCTGCGCGCGCAAACGGAGATCATTCGCTTCGACAACGAACTGGCCGAGCTAAGGCAAATGGAGCGCACGGCGGTGGCCGACATCAACATCTGCTGCGCGCTGCCGCCGGACGTCATTACCCAAGTGCCGTCGCCTCTGACATTTTCCACGGTAGACATTTCCTACGACACACTGTGGGCCTGGATTCAGGCGTCGAACCCGGAGATCGCTGCGGCCACGGCCAAGATCGAGCGCGCGCGCCTCGAACGGGATTTGACGCGCCGCATGTACTATCCTATGTTCCGTCTGGGCGCAGAATACATGCAGCGTAAAGGCGTGGATGAACCCGAAAACATGGTCTCCTTCATGGGCGGCATGACGATTCCCCTGTACTGGTGGAAAAAGCAGAACCCCATGCTTCAACAGCGGCGGATCGAACTCCGGCAGACCACCGAGGAACAGCAGAATGTCACCAATCAGGCGCATGCTCAACTTACCGATCTGATGGCGAAGACCGCCAGCCTGCGCGAGCAGGTTGGGCGCTTCGACAGCTCCATCCTTCCGCAGGCGGAGCAAACCTTCGCGTCCGCTCAAGCCGGATACATCACCGGCAAGGTGGACTTTATGACCCTGCTTTCCAGCCAAATGCTGGTTCTCGACAGCCAGCGTGATCGCGCCATGAAGACCGCCGAGTACCTGAGAACGTGGGCGAAGATCGAGGCTCTGGTGGGACGGCGGATTCTCTGATCTTTCTCCCTCCGTTTACGGGGGGACGAAAGGGGGGTCCGGCGCGAGAGTAGGGCGAAAGAACTCACTCCAAGATTGCTTATGAAAACTAAACACGTCACGGCGATTCTCCTCATCCTGCTGCTGGTCAGTGTGGGACTGAACGTGCGGCAGTCCGTCCAGTTGCACAAGGCCGCTGCGTCGGCATCCACGCAGGGCACGAAGCAGCTTTGGACATGCCCGATGGATCCTCAGGTAGTTCAGGATCATCCCGGCAAGTGCTCCATCTGCGGCATGAACCTCGTTCTGCAAACGAATGTCAAGAACGAGGAAGCCGGAACGAGCCCGCCGGCCAAGGAAAAGGAATCCGGCAAGAAAGACGCGCAGAAGTACCAGTGCCCGATGCACCCCTCGATTGTGCAGGATCATCCGGGAGACTGCCCGGTCTGCGGCATGAAGCTGGTGAAGATGAAGGGTTCCGCGAATGGACAGGTGACCGCAAATGGCGGGGCAGCCAGAAAGATCGCCTTTTATCGCTCGTCCATGGATCCCAAACAGACTTCGCCAGTACCTCGCAAGGATGAGATGGGGATTGCCTATGTTCCCGTGTATGAAGAGGAACTTTCAGGCGGTGGCGGCGGGGTCGAAGGTCGTGCCACGGTCGCCATTGATCCCACACGTCAGCAACTCATCGGGTTGCGCACCGCTCCGGTTACACGTGGTTCCATCAGCACGGAGTGGCGCACGGTGGGACGCGTTCAAGTGGATCCGACGAGAGTGAGCAAAATCAACGTCAAGGTATCTGGCTACGTGGAGCGCATTTTCGTGGACTTCGTTGGGCGGCCCGTCAAACGCGGCGAACAACTGTTCACATATTACAGTCCCGATCTGCTGTCTGCCCAGCAGGAATATCTGCTCGCGCTGAAGGCCAAGAGCCGCTCAAAAGGCGGTGTGCAATCCGAGTATGACAGTCTGATGATCGCCGCCGCGCGGCAGAAGCTCAGGCTGTGGGATGTGCCCGAAGCGGAAATCGAACGGCTTGCGCAGACCGGCGAAGTGGTCAAGGCGCTGACGTTCGTCTCACCGCTGACGGGAGTCGTGACGGCCAAGAACGTGGTCGAAGGCTCTTCGCTGAATCCGGGTGATACACCATACGAGATCACCGACCTGAGTTCCGTCTGGGTCATGGCGGATGCCTATCAGTCGGACGTTGCCCGGGCCAAGGTCGGCATGTCCGCCTCGGTGAGCTTAGAGTCGCTGCCGGGGCATGTTCTTCAAGGCAAAGTTGCCTTCATTGATCCGGTTCTTGATCCGCAGAGTCGAACGTTCAAGGTTCGCATCAATGTTGACAACACCAGTGGAGAGCTGAAACCCGATATGTTTGCCGATGTCCTGTTCGAAGGCGCAGTGCGCGAGGCCGTGACCATTCCGGCGGACGCCGTCATCCCTTCGGGAAGAGGGAATATGGTGTTTGTCGCCGTCGGCGACGGCAGGTTCCAACCCCGTGCCGTGAGGTTGGGCGAGAAGTCGGGTGACCGGGTCGAAGTGATCGAGGGACTGAGCGAGGGGGAATCGGTCGTCACTCGCGCGAACTTCCTGGTGGATTCAGAATCATCGCTCCGCGCCGCACTCGCGGCTGTCGGGGGATCACAGTGATGTTGCAGAAGATCATTCGCTTCTCGGCGGAGAATCGCTTTCTGGTGATCGGTGCCACAATGGTGGCGCTGATCATCGCGTTTTGGACCATGCGGCATATCCCGCTCGATGCCTTGCCTGATCTCTCGGACACGCAGGTCATCGTCTATTCCAAGTGGGATCGCAGTCCCGACATTCTTGAAGATCAAGTCACTTATCCGATTATCAGCGCTCTGTTAGGCGCTCCGAAAGTCAGAGCCATTCGCGGCTTCTCCGACTTCGGCTACAGTTATGTGTATGTCATCTTCGAAGACGGCACGGACATCTACTGGGCGCGCACGCGAGTGCTGGAATATCTGTCAAAGATCACGTCGCAGCTTCCGGCAGGTGTCAAGACGGAATTGGGACCGGACGCGACGAGTCTCGGTTGGGTCTTTCAGTATGCCTTGATTGACCGGACCGGCAAGAATACTAGCGACGAACTGCGCAGCTATCAGGACTGGTTCCTGCGCTACGCCATACAGAGTGTGCCCGGCGTGGCCGAGGTGGCGACGGTGGGGGGGCAGGTCCGGCAATATCAGATTACCGTCAATCCCAATGCGTTGGCCAACTACGGCCTGCCGCTGGATGCGGTGATTCAAGCGGTGCGTAAGGGCAACAACGATGTCGGCGGCCGCTTGGTTGAAATTGCAGGCCGCGAGTACATGGTGCGCGGTCGCGGCTACGTAAAATCCACGCAGGACCTTGAGAAACTCGTTCTTAAATCCGAGAACGGCACGCCCATCACGGTCAAGGATGTCGCGACCGTGCAGTTGGGGCCGGAACTGCGGCGTGGCATTGCGGATTACAACGGGGAAGGGGATGTGGTTGGCGGGATCGTGGTCATGCGGCAGGGCGAAAACGCGCTCAACGTAATTGATCGCGTGAAAGCGAAACTGGAGGAGATCAAGCCCTCATTGCCGCCCGGCGCGGAAATCGTCACCACCTATGACCGCTCGGAACTGATCGGCCGGGCGATTGACACGGTCAAGAGCAAGCTGATCGAGGAAATGATTATCGTGGCGATTGTCATTCTCCTCTTCCTCTGGCATATTCCCTCGGCGGCGGTTCCCATCATCACTATTCCCGTGAGCGTGGCTCTCGCGTTCATTCCCATGTACCTGATGGGGCTCACGGCGAATCTGATGTCGCTCGCCGGTATCGCCATTTCCATCGGTGTGCTGGTGGATGGCGCGATCGTCGAGGTGGAGAACGCTTACAACAAAATCTATCATTGGCAGGCGGACGGGGCGAAAGGAGACTTCCATAAAGTGCGGCTTGAGGCGCTGATGGAGGTGGGACCGTCGGTGTTCTTTTCGCTGTTGGTGATTGCCGTCGCTTTTCTGCCTGTTTTCACTCTGGTGGATCAGGAAGGGCGTTTGTTTAAGCCGCTGGCCTATTCGAAGAACTTTGCGATGGCGATTGCGGCCATACTGGCGATTACGCTGGATCCGGCCATGCGGATGATGTTCGCGCGCATTGAGCCGTTCAAGTTCCGGCCCCGCTTCTTGTCTTGGACGGCCTCCAAGTTCGCCGTGGGCAGGTATTACTCCGAAGAAAAACATCCGATCAGCCGCTTTTTACACCGAATCTATGAAGGACCATGCCGGTTTGTGCTTAAACACCCGAAGGCCACGATTCTGGTGAGCATACTGATCGTCATCTCGACGATTCCGGTTTATCTGAAGCTCGGATCGGAATTCATGCCGCCGCTGCGCGAGGGTTCGCTGCTCTATATGCCTTCTGCCGTTCAGCCGGGAATGTCCGTGACCGAGGCGCAGAAGGCGCTTCAGGTGCAGGACAAGCTGCTGATGACGTTTCCCGAAATCGAGCGTGTCTTTGGCAAAGCCGGCCGCGCGGAGACTTCCACCGATCCGGCTCCCTTCACGATGATGGAGACTACGATCTTGCTCAAGCCGGAGTCCGAGTGGCGCGAGAAACCGCGCTGGTACTCGAGCTGGGCTCCCGACTGGTTGAAGAGCATCCTTCGCACGGCTTGGCGTGACCGAATCACCGAAGAGGAGCTGATCGCCGAATTGGATGAGACTCTCCAGTTGCCGGGAATCAGCAATGCCTGGACCATGCCCATCAAAGCTCGGCTCGACATGCTCTCGACGGGAATTCGAACACCGGTGGGGATCAAGGTGTTGGGAAGCGACCTGGCAACCATTCAGAAAATAGCAATTGACGTCGAGACCGCGCTGCAAAACGTGCCGGATACCCGAAGTGTCTACGCCGAGCGCGTGGCCGGAGGCTACTTTCTCGATTTCGAGTTGAATCGGGACCGGCTCGCGCGCTATGGACTATCGGTGGATGATGCGAACATGATGGTGATGACGGCGGTCGGCGGCGACAACCAGACCACCACCTTTGAAGGGCGCGGACGATACGGAGTGAATGTGCGCTATGCGCGGGATTACCGCAGCGATTTGGAAGCGATGCGCCGGGTCCTGCTGCCCTTGCCGAACGGACGCGGACAGATTCCCATGTCCGAGATCGCCGATGTCAAGCTCGTGGAAGGCCCGTCCATGATCCGCGACGAGAACGGTCTGCTGGCGGGTTATGTCTATGTGGACTTTGACCCGTCGAAAGTGGACGTCGGCAGGTACGTAGAACGCGCCAAACAAGCGGTGGCCGCCACCGTCAAAACACCCACCGGTTATTCGTTGGTCTGGAGCGGACAGTACGAGAACATGATCCGCGTGCAGAATCGTCTCAAGTTCATCGTACCCCTGACTCTGCTGCTGATCTTCGCGCTGTTGTACATGAATACCAAGTCCGCCGCCAAGACACTGGTGGTCATGCTCGCCGTTCCGTTCTCCGCCGTCGGTGCCATCTGGTTGATCTATCTGCTGGGATACAATGTCTCCATTGCGGTCTGGGTCGGAATGATCGCCCTGCTCGGACTGGATGCCGAAACCGGTGTCTTCATGTTGCTCTTCCTCGATCTTTCCCACGATGAGGCCAAGGCCAAAGGGCGGCTTCGGACCCCGGGCGATCTGGTCGAGGCCATTGTCCACGGCGCGGTGAAGCGCGTTCGTCCGAAGGCCATGACGGTCTGTGCGGCGTTTGTCGGATTGCTGCCGATCATGTGGTCAACGGGGACGGGATCGGACCTGATGAAGCGCGTTGCCGCGCCGATGGTCGGAGGATTGATCACGTCGTTCGTCCTGGAACTTCTGGTCTATCCGGCCATCTATTACCTCATGAAGAGGCGAGAGGTTTCGGCGGCAAAAGCGGCGCTGAGCTGAACAGAACCTCACGGTTTCCACCGCACACGCGGAACAAAGGAAGGGAACTGCGGGAATTCGCACGAAGTTTAAGCAACAAAACCCGAAGGGGAAAGGAAGATGAAAATGAAGACCGTGGGCCGCAACGTATGGATCGTGCTGGCGCTGCTGACCGTGGCATCGCTGGTCATGGCGCAGGCAGAAACCACAAGCAAGAGCACGGCCGCCGAGGCCGACACGGTGAAGGCGGCGAAAGCCGTGAAAGAAGCCGAGGCTTATCCGCTCGACTACTGCATTGTCACCGGCGAGAAACTGGGTGGCATGGGCGATCCGGTTACCAAAGTGTATGACGGACGTGAAGTGCGCTTCTGCTGCGGCGGATGCGTGAAGATCTTCGAGAAAGACAAAGCCAAGTGGACGAAGAAGCTCGACGATGCGATCATCGCCGCGCAGAAACCCACTTATCCGCTGAACACGTGCGTGGTCAGTGGAGACACTTTGGGCCGCATGGGAGAGCCCGTGGACTATGTGTGGGGCAATCGTCTGGTGCGATTGTGCTGCAGCGGCTGCATCGCCGCTCTCAACAAGGATCCTGAAAAGTACCTCGAGATGATCAACGTGGCCTCAACTCCGGTCAAGGCTGCTGAGACGCCGGCCGAGACTCCGTATCAGCATCCTTAGCGGCGCGAGTTCCATAGCGCGGGGCTCACCTCGACGCAGGAGATAGTTGATCTTTCAGAGCTATCGGGCGCATGAAGCCCGTTTCCGTGTTGACAAAGACATTCGGAACGGTTAAATTCTTGTTTCCGTTCGGCACCCATAGCTCAACTGGTAGAGCAACTGACTCTTAATCAGTAGGTTTAGGGTTCGAGTCCCTGTGGGTGCACCAAGAAAGAGCCTGCAAGTGATGAACTTACAGGCTTTTTGTTTGACGCTGTACTGAACATGTGTTCCGACGCGAGTGCAGTCTTTGACAACCGGCGACAACCAAAGTGTCCCCAAACTGTCCCCAAAATGTTCGTGACCTGATTCTCAAAGTCAGTCTTTCAGCACGGTGCAAGCGCCGATGGAGAGGCGTGGGCAGTACCTTCGTGGTCAGGCAAAAAAGAAGGGGACCGACAATTCGATCCCCTTCAGTAGGGCAGCTTCTCTACTGTCTTGGCAAGGTGCCCAGGGCTGAGATGGCTGTAGATCATGGTCACGGAGACATCGTGATGCCCCAGCATCTCCTGAACGGATCGAATGTCCACGCCCGCCATGATCAAGTGGGAGGCAAAGGTGTGCCGCAACGTGTGCAGGGACACATGGCCGTCAAATCCAGCCCGCTTCACCGCCTTTCGGAAATCCTGTCCGAGGGTCCAGTAGTTGACATTGAAGACGGTGTCGTCCGCAGAGTGGGGAGCAGCCTGCATTTCCGTCAACACGGCGGAAAGCTGCGGATTGACCGGCACGACCCTGGATCTGCCGGACTTGGTGCGAAAGTCCTCCTTGTTCTGGACCGTGATCGTCCTGCGTTCCATGTCCACGTCAGACCACTGCAAGTGGACGATCTCATCACGCCGCAACCCTGTCCACAAGGCGAAGTCCACCACTCGACGCAGGTCTGTGTCATCCCCGATGGCTTCTCGGAGCTTCTGAATCTCCGCTTCATTGAGGTACCGCAGGTGCGTATTTCGCGGCACCCGTGTCAGCTTCACCTGGGCGGCAGGGTTGGTCTTGACATACCCCTTGCGGTGCGCCCAGGCGAACGCTACTTTCAGATGTCGCAGGGCCACGTTCACCGACGACGGCTTGATACGGCGCAGGCTCTCGATCCGGAAACACCTATCTGGGTTTATCCGCCAGGTTATGCGGAAATTGTGCCCAGCGTACTCATGCTAATCCCGCTGGAGACACTGCAACTGCTGAAAGAGAGACTGACAGGAAACAAAACGGGATCATGGCACGAGCTTGCAAAGAAAGTCAGAGCTGAGTTCGCGCGGCGTGAGAAAAAGAAGGTTGCTGATTGACTCGTGGGTCAGGCTTGTTCTTTGCCATCGACCGGGTTTCTGGGATCAATCCAGCCCGCCGTTCCGCGAGGCCGGAGAGGACAGGATCCTGAAAAACGCAGCAGAGGAGACTGCAGCGAGACCACAGAATGGAAGTCGTATGCTAATTTGAGATTCAATCTGTAATACCTGGTCTCTAACCGCCTGTATTTACCGATACAAAGCTGGAACAGATAAACAGTACCACCAAATGGACATAGTTATCCTGTTTGTGCCGATCCGGACTCAAGTCACAAAGTTCTTTTTCTTTTTGCCCACCAAGTGTTGACAGTACCCCGTGATTGGTGTATACTCTATCATAACAACGTGAAATGATCTCTGACCCGCCTCCCATGTGAGGTTGGGGTTTCGAAATTTAAACACAAAAGCAAATTGAGACTCGCAACTCACTCTTGGAGACTCTGCTTAGTTGCCGCGCTTCTGTGGGCAACGCAAGCCTCCGCCATTTGGCCCTTTGGTTCTTCGGCCAGCTACGAAGCTCGTGAGACAGAGCGCACGGCGCAACTTCTCCTGAGATCACACCGCTACAACGAGGCGGTTCACCTGCTTCAGACGGAGCTGAATACTCAGCCCGTCGGCCAGTGGCGCTTTCAGCTGACAATGATGCTGGCGGAGGGAGAGGTCGGGCTCGGCGACTCGCTGGGTCTGGCGGCAACGCTGGCACAGGCCGAAACCATTGCCCGCAAGCCGTTACAACTCAAGGATATTCAGCGCTACCGGAAGAGGCTTGAAGAACTGCGGGCGATACCCGTGCTGACACCCGTCACGGCTGACAGTTCTCGCGCAGCGGCTGCCCTAATTGACACGACCACGTCCGGCGCGGACGAGACGCTGCTTCGCGTCCTGGTGACCAACTCGTTCTTTGAGACGGATCTGCGGCAAGTGCTTTCGGATCTTGCCACACAAACGGGAACACCGATTGTCTGGGATCCCACGGTCAAGGGTCTTGTCACCTACGAGGCAAAGGAGCAACCTCTCGACAAGGTGCTGGAGGCGATTCTCCTGCCTGCCGGCTTCGGTTACACTTATCGTGGCGGCATCGTATATGTGGGATCTACGAGTCCCAGTGATGCCAGTTTCGGTCTCATTTCGCGCACGGAAGTCATCACCCTCGCAAACACTGATGCCACAGACGCTATCGCTCAACTCTCGGAGTATTTTCAACCCTATGTGCGGGCGTCCAAAATTTCCAATACGGTCACCGTCACGGCACCGGCAGCTACTGTCAGCAGGATTCGCTCCGACCTGAAGCAACTGGACAAACCGCCAGCGCAGATCATGATTGAAGTGGTCGTCTGCGAATTCTCCGAAGATGCTCTGCGTCAAATGGGGCTGGACTGGTCGCTCACACGGACGGAAGGTCGAAATCCATCCTGGCAAGTTGGAGCACAGCACACCGACATTGCCAATCCATCCTTAGCAGGCACGTACACCGACATCGGATACAAGATCGGCAACTATACGGCCGATCTGACTGCCTCGCTTCAGGCGCTGGTGGAATCCGGCCAAGCGGAGATCCGTGCCAAACCGCGCATCACGACTCTCAACGGTCGTACCGCCCAGATCAGTCTGACCACGGATCAGTATTTTGTCATCCAGACCGGCGGCACTCAGTACTACCAGTACAACACGCTGCAGTCGGTGAGTTCCGGAATCAAGTTGGAGATCACTCCTTACGTCGCTTCGACCTCAGATGAAATCACGTTGTACGTCAAGCCGGAAGTGGGGGATGTGGTCGGCGCGGGTGCGCAGGGATTGCCTGAAATCAACAAACGCACGGCCAGTACTTCGGTGCGGGTACATGATGGGGAAACGTTCACGGTGGGGGGACTGAACTTGCAGCGTCAGAAGCTTTTGCAGCGGAAGATCCCTTTCCTTGGAGACATTCCGCTCTTGGGCTATCTCTTTCGCTATGACGAGCGGCAGTTCAAAGACACCGAGATCATCATCTTTGTCACCCCGCATCTGCTCGCTCGTTAGGCCCCTCCTTTTCCCCCACTGTGTGGGGGAAATACAAAGGGGTAAGTTCAGTTTTACATTAGAATTAAATCGAACACTCCGTGCTTTCCGTCCGCCGAGCTGCGGTACGGACCGGGCAAGCACGGATGGACGACTAACCTTCCCCGCGCGGAAGGCATAACCAAAAAAGGCCGGCCCCGGGACTGGCGCGAACCAAATGCCCCGGGGACCGGCTGGGTGAGCACGATCGCTGGCAAAAGTCAGGATCGTCTCGCCTGTTCAACAAACCGAACAGGAGAAAAGTTTCATGAAGTACGTCATTGCAACAATCATGGCCGTTTGCATGATGGCGTTTGCGGCGATGGCCGTTCTTCCGCCACCGCCGCCGGGCGCCCCCGGCATTCCAGGCGGTTGGGGCGCGAGTTGCGAAGAATACACCGTCTATTCAGTGCCCTGGGGACCTGTCACAGCAATCTACACCCTCGGTGGTGTAGGTGGTGCCGGCTGGCGTATCTGCCCTGAATGCACAGATCCCATATCCTGGCCTGCGCTGAGTGTCGAGCTGTGGATCGAAATGGAGTGCGTTTTCTGGTTTCAGTCGACCGAGGCTGACGTTCACCTCTCCAGCTTCTACAATGACTACTGTGTCGCGTTCTACGGCACGAGCGCCTGCAACAACGGCCAGTGGATCATTGTCAACCCGCCGATGGACCAGAGCCTCGATCAACTGCCCTTCGTCGAGGATATGTGGGGTCGCACAGGCACTAACCACGGAACTCCAATTCCAGTGAGTTGGAGCTACTATTTAGACGATGTTGGCCCCCGGGACATGGTTGCGGGTACTGACGGCGCCTACCAGTTCCTAGTACAGCCCTGCAACCACTCTTACTACATCCAGCTGTGCTTGCATCCGAAACTCCACCAGGAAGACGGTTACTACACTTGGGCTCAGGGTGGTTTCCTTTGCCCGGCTGAACCCCTGTAATCGGTATGCTTGAGCCTCGATTCCGGCCAAAGCCCGGTTGGCCGGAATCCGGCTCTGACCCAGAGATTCAATCATTTTGGCATAGGCCATATCATGCACCGTTCTCATATCGGACCACCGCCCTGCATTTCCTACCGCACGGATTTACTCCGGAGTGCGGTGTGTACTCTGGCGATTCTAACAGCCTTGATTTTGGCCCCAGTAGTTACGGGACAGGTTTCCATTATTCCACTGATTCAGGAAATATCCGTTAACCCGGGTGGAAAGACCCAGTTTGACCTGCGAATTGGCAACCGCTCGGAGCAGACTATGGCCTTTTCCATGCACGGCTCTAACCTCGACATTTCGCAAGAGGGCATTCCATCTCCTCTTGCAGAACAGACCGACTGGAGCTGCGCCGAATGGATCACCTTCACGCCCAGCGACTTTGAACTGCAGACAGATTCGGTGCAGACTGTTCAGGGTCTTATCAGCGCGCCCGTGGGTGTCGTTGGCGGACACTATGCCTTTATCACCTGCCAATATCGGATATCGGCAGAGCCGACGGGTTTTGTTCCTGGGAAAGAGGCAAGGGCCCAGATTGAGTTCGGTCGGGCAGTATCTTCCACTTTGCTGGTTACTGTCCGCTCGAGCAAGAACGACGTCCAACTCCGGCCTGACAGCCTTCTTCTCGTTTCAGGTCAAGGCGAAAGGCCCGCCCTGACGCTGGACCGGTCCGCGGCAGGCGGGCCGAATGTCTGGCAGGTTACAGTTCCGGTGACGAACACCGGCAATCTTCACACGGTAGCCACCGGACAGGTGAGCATTTGGACCGAGGACCTGAGACTGGTGGAACGAGCAGACCTGCTCGCCGGAAAGGGCTTCGTTCTTCCCCGGAAAAGCCGACTGTTCAAAGCACAGGGCACGAGACCACTCGATGACGGAACCTATATGGTTCGGGTAGCGCTCCGAAGCCGTGAAGGCAAATTCACCGGTGGTTCGTTTCCATTTTACATTGTGCAGGGAACGCCCACATCTGATGTTCCCACCGAAACAATTCGGGACATCATGGAGGCGTTCACACCGAAATTCGGACTCTCAAAGAACCTCCTGGATTTTGCGGTGACACCCAATGCAAGAAGAACCGGTGGCATCCGCCTGACGAACTATTCACAGGATACATTGTCAATTATAGCCAGGCCTGTCACATGGACGATGGATGACATCGGGAAGGTGGTCCTTGAACCAGATCCCTCGCAACTCATCAACCCCTGCGTGTCGTGGCTGGACGTATCGCCGAATCCCATCGTCATTCTGCCAAAAAGCGGGGCAATGGCGAAGGTGACCGTCGCGGCCCCAGAAGAAGTAGAAGGGGAGTACTACGCAGCGATTGTCTTTGAGACCGGTGAGATGCGAAAGGATTTGCCTGCCGAACTCCAGCTTGGCCGAACCGCACTCATCATGGTTGCATCCGCGACAGGCCTGGTGAGGAAGGCCACGATTGAGGTGACCGCCTATAAACCCATTAGTCCATTGATGCGAACCTTCACGATCAATGTGGTCAACGCCGGCAATGTGCACTGCTTTGCCTCGGGAAAGCTCACGATCTTGGACAAGAATTGGAAGGCCGTGCTGGAGCCAATCACTTTTGGCGGTCCCCAAGATTATCTTCTGCCCGGTAAGAGCTACACTTATGTGGCGCCTTGTGCAGGCGCCCTTGAACGAGGCCGCTACTCCGCGGTCGTTGAGGTAGAATATAGCGAGGAAGCTCGCTCTGAAGTCACGGAGTACTACTTTGATGCTAAGTGACGCGAAGCCGCACTGCTTTCCATTGGAACGCAGCGAGTAGCGAACAATGACAATGACAGAAGAATATTCTCCTGCAAAACTTCGGCTTGTCTGCCGTGCGATGTGCGGGATACTCCTCATGGTCTGCTGTGCAGTGCTTGATCAGCCGGTATTGGCGCAGGCAAACACAACACCTGTCGCTGTGTTAGTGCCGCCCTCAAAGGTTTCGGGGAATGGTCCGGCCGCTTCCAAAGGGATCCCCGACCTGACCAAGGACTTCATCCTCAATTTTCGGAAAGGTCCCGTCCCTGAAAGAATGCCAAGCGTGAGCCTGGCACTGGACTGGACGACGTGTCAGGTCCATCGCGTAAATGATCACGCACCCCTCGACATCACGTTGAACGGAAACATTACGTCCGACATCGCAACAATCTGGACGCTTACTCCGCAGGCTGTTGGCCCGGCGAATCTGAACCGCGTCGAGGACGTAATGGGGCGGCGCGATGCGGCGGGCCGGACAACCGTTCCGCTGACTTGGACCATTTCGCTCGATGGCGGGGCGTTTGAGCCTATGCATGTGACGCCTGACTACACAATCACGACGGTGTTTCCGCCGGGAATGCACACTTTCAAGGTTCAACTCTCCGGCCCTCTTCAACCCAATCAGCCCAATGGGTACTACCGGTTGCAGCTTGCGCAGAATTTGATGCCGCAACTGTAAAGGCGCGAAGAGATCGGCCGGCGGACCTTGGCGAGCGCGGCCGGCGTCCAAGATTGGCTGTCGTTCTTTTTCAAGTGCCCGCTTCACGCACGCAATGTTCCGCCTGAACACAATCTGTTTGCTCAACTCTCCAAGCTCGAAGCAGAGCTCCGAAGGCTCGCAGCAGGCGAACGGTCGGTCATCGAGAGCACCGCTGATCTGATCGGGCGATGAAGCGCTGTCCTTGTGCCCCGCAGAAAAACGGGTTAGCTTCATCGGCTAACCCGTTCTTCATTGCAGATAGGGCGAGTTCTAACGTTTGCTCTTGATCGCCAGTGCAATCTTCTCAGCCGTAATCGGCATAGACTTGATGCGAATTCCCAGAGCATTCTCGACGGCGTTGGCGATCATCGGCGCGGCCGGAATCATGGTGTGCTCGCCCACGCCGCGCGCGCCGTAGGGCCCGTCGGGCTGAGCCACTTCGACAAGAATCGGTATCACTCTCTCGGGAACGTCCATCGCCGTGGGAATCTTGTAGTCCGTGAAGTTCGGATTGAGCAGTCGTCCCTTCGCATCAAAGCGCATGTCTTCGTACAGCGCCGTCGCGATGCCCTGAACAAGGCCTCCCACCACTTGATCCCTGACCAGTCCCGGATTGATCGCCTTCCCGACGTCCACCGCCAACGCGACTCGCGGTATCCGCACGCGGCCGGTTTCCTTGTCAATCTCGATCTCGACCGCCGCGGCCCCGACCGTGTAGTGAACATTGGGTTTTCCGCCCTGACTGGTTTCCGCATCGGAGAGCGCCGACGAGAACTCGGGCATGAACATCCCCCGCCCCACAATCGGTCCTCCGCGGTACGTCCCATCCTTCATCATGATTCCGTTGATGGCGAAATCGCGCAGCGGCAGAGCGAAATCCGCTACGCTGCGGGATCGTACCGTCTCGCTCTCAAGATAGAGATCCTCCCGCTTCTGCCCCAGAGCCCGTTCCACAAGTTCGAGAATCTGCTCTCGACAATCCTCGGCGGCGCGTTTCACGGCGTTCCCGGTCCCCCATGTAATGTGCGAGGCCACCGTTTGCCATTCATAAGGATTGCGGTCTGTGTCCGGCAGCTCGACGCGGATTTTCGAGAGTGGAACCGTCAGCACTTCAGCCGCGATTTGCGCCATTACCGTCTGAAAACCCTGTCCGATCTCCATCGCCGAAACGAGAACGTTCAGGCTGCCGTCCTCGTTGAACTTGATGAAAGCGGTGGACGAGGCGTTGGGCGGCATGGCCGGGGCTTTCCAGAAACAGGCGAACCCCTTGCCTCTGACGGTCTTGGGATTCTCGGATTGCTCCTTCTTGCTCCACTCGATGGCACGCGCCGCTTTGTCAATGCACTCGATCAGGCCGTTGGGATTCATCTTGCTGCCGTAGGTCAGAGGGTCGCCCTCTTGGATCGCATTGCGCCGGCGGAACTCGACCGGATCAAGCCCGAGTTTCTTCGCGGTTTCATTGATGTGCGATTCCAAACCGAAGAGAAATTCCGAATAGCCGAAACCGCGATAGGGTCCGCCGGGAGGCAGATTCGTGTACACACAGCAGGAGTCAATCTTGACGTTCGGAATCCGGTAAGGGCCGGTGGCGGAAAGCCCGGCGGCGTTGACGACGTTGGCTCCATATTCCACGTAGGCCCCGGCGTCCCAATGGAGAGTCTGTTCGAGAGCGACGATCGCACCGTCCTTCTTCACCCCGATTTTCGTCTTCGCCGTCAGACCCTGCCGCTGATAGGTGTTGTAGAACTCCTGTGCCCGCGACCAGAGAATCTTCACCGGATTTCCTTGCACCGCCGTCGCCAATGCCGCGGCCAGAATCTCCATCGAGACTCCCGCTTTCCCGCCGAATCCTCCGCCCACGAAGGGAGCAATCACGCGCACGTCCTTGTGCGAAAGTCCCAAGGGTGCAAGCGCTTCGGCGAAAAGATTCCGCTGCGTAAACGGCGATTGCGACGCCGCCCAAACCGTCAGTCTCCCCGAATAATCGAAAAGGCCGACCGCTCCGTGCGTCTCAATCGCACAATGAGCATACCTCGGCACCGTGTACGTATCTTCGAAAACCAAGTCCGCTTGTTTGAATCCCGCCTCGACATCGCCTTTGCGCACTTTTCGCCAGTGGGCGATGTTCGAATTCGCCTGCGGAAAAAACCACGGCACGTGTTTGTAGCTCTTCAAATCAGGATGAATAAGCAGAGGATGCGGCTTGAGGGCATCTTCCACATTCAAAATCGCCGGCAGCTCGCGATAACGGACCTTGACCAGCTTCGCGGCTTTCTTGGCGGTGACGGGGTCGCGCGCGATGACGGCTGCCACCTGCTCGCCCACAAAACGCACGCGATCCTGCGCGAAAACGAACCGGTCGTGCATGTACAGCCCGAAGCGGAACGGAAAGTCTTTTCCGCTGACCACCTTCACCACGCCCGGCATCTGCTCGGCTTTTGCGGTGTCAATGCTCTTGATTTCCGCGTGCGCCAACGGACTTTCGACGATTTCCGCATAGAGCAAGCCCGGCCCGAAATCGAGGTCGTCCACAAACTGCGCCGCGCCGGTGATCTTCGGCTTGCCGTCAATCCGGATCTCCTCATGGCCCACGAATTTCAATCCGTTCATGATCGCACCTTCTTGCCAAGTCTTTCTCTCCCGGGAGGTGTCAGTGCATTGTTGACGTTGGCTATGGCCTCCACGATCGGCAAGTATCCCGTGCAGCGGCACAGATTGCCGGAAATCGCTTCCTTGATCTCGTCGCCACTGGGCTTGGGATTTCGCTCCAACAACTCTGTAGCGGCAAGAATGACTCCCGGCGCGCAGAAGCCGCACTGAAAAGAGTTGTGTTCAAGAAATGATTGTTGCAGCGGCGTCATCTGCCCGTCCTTCATCAGCCCCTCGAGAGTGGTGAGGCGCTGCCCATCGGCCTCAACAGCCAGCACTATGCAACTGCGGACGGTCTTTCCGTTCATCAGCACCGTGCAGGTGCCGCAGTCGCCGCGGTCGCAGCCGCACTTGGGACTTTTCACACCAAGCTTGTCGCGCAGCACTTCCAGCAGGACTTCTTGTGCGGCGATCTCAAGTGTGATCTTCCGGTCATTGAGGACGAAAGAGAGTTTCTTCTTCATGGCAGTGTTCTCCTTTCCTCAACGCTAAATCAAGTTCACGCCGTATTCCGGCCCATTTCCGGAAAATCTGCTCGCGGCGGCCCGAATTCCGCGCGCGAACATCACCTGACACATGTGGGATCGGTACTCTTTAGTAGCGCGAATATCCGTGATGGGCGAGATCAAGCCGGGAATCAGCGCCTGACATTTCGCGATGAGTTCGTCGCTGAGGTGTTGTCCGTTTAACAGCCTTTCGATTTTAGAAGCTCGGACCGGAACCGGTGAAACGGCACCCAAAGCGACACGGTATTGCTTTCCCGGCAGCGCGAGAATCAGCACGCTGGCTTGCGCCAAGTCTTCGCCCGAATACCGGCCCAGCTTGACGTAACAGCCCGCGTGCCTTCGTGCGGGCAACGGGATCTCAATCGCTGTAACCAGTTCGGCTTTCTTGATGTCCGTTCTCTTGTTGCCCTTGAACCATTTGGCTGCGAGAACTTTGCGTTTGCCTTTCGACCCGCGAACGAGGATCAATGCTTCATAAGCGGCCAGCAGCGGTCCGCTGTCGGCGCACGCCACCGCCGAGCAGATGTTGCCGGCCATCGTGGCACGGTTGCGGATTCCCACCGATCCAACCGTCTTCGCCACTTCCGCGATCACCGGAAATCGCGATTGAATCACTCTCGAATCAAGAAGTTCGCTGAACGTCACGGCCGCGCCGATGGTCAGCACTCCGTTCTTGTAGGTAATTCCGCTCAGTTCCTTGATCCCCTTGATATCAATGACCGCGTCAGGTTGGTCAATCTCTTCTTTAAGATTGTTGATCAAGTCGGTGCCACCCGCCAGAACCGCAGGTTTCTTGTGCTTCGAGAGAAGCCTGACCGCCTCTCGCACCGACGATGGTTTGAAATATTCAAATTCAGAAAGGATCGGCATGTTCTCTCCTTCTCTTCTTCACGAATGCGGAAACATCAAATGGAGTTTTTCCGCGGCGGCACAAATCCCGTTCCGGCTTCGAACACGCCGGTGGATTTGAAGCGATGATGATAACTGAGGTTGAGGGGAATGATTCCCGCCAGCGCTGCACCGGGCTCCTGCAGCCTGAGCGCGCGCCAGATGCGCAGGGCTACGGAGCTTCTTGAATAGAACCGGGACTGAACCCAGTGGAGTCCATTTTGGAGAGTCTCGGGACTCATCTGCTTGGGCTGGAAAACAACATGGGCAAAGTCGTACTTCCGCCAGTCCCTATCGAAGATCCTGCCCTCCGCATCCAGTTCCGCAAAGAGTTGTGTCCCGGGCAGGGGCGTGAGGATCGCGGCAGTCAGCAAATCAATTCTCGCCTGATAGGCAAAGTCAAGGGTTTGCTCAAAAACATCCGGGGTATCACCGTCCAATCCGAACATGACCGCTGCGATGACGGCAATTCCCGCCCGGTGAATCTTTTCGATTGCGCGGCGGTAATCCACTCCCCGGTTGATGTGCTTGCGGGTGAGTTTCAGATTCTCCTGTGACAGCGATTCGAAACCGATGAACGCCATTCGGCAGCCGGCCGCCGCCGCCAGGCGCAGCAGCTCATCATCGTTAGCGAGGCCGATGCTGGCCTGAGTCGCCCATCGTTTCTTGAGCGGAATCATTTTCGCGAAAAGCTCTTTCGCGAAGCTGGAATCACCGATGAGATTATCATCCATGAAAGCGACGTGCCGCCCCAGTTGCTTGAGTTCCTCGATGACCTCATCCACCGGACGGATACGATAGCGGTAATTGCTGAAGGCGGCGACCGAGCAGAAGGTGCATCGAAAACAGCAGCCGCGTGAAGCCTGCAGTGAATCCGGCACTAAATAAGCCGATTGCCTGATCAGGCTCCGATTAGGAATCGGCAAGCCTTTCAGATCAATCGGCTCACTCTTGTAAAACGGCTTGAGCTTGCCCGCGACGAAATCCTCGATCATGCGGGGCACGTTGTTTTCCGCCTCGCCGATGCAGATCGAATCGGCGTGCTGGATCGCTTCCTCCGGCATGAACGTGGCATGGTAGCCGCCCAAGATAACGGGTTTGCCCTTTTCCTTGCGAAAGCGGTCCGCGATTTCATACGCCCACGGCGCACAGAAGGTCATAAAAGAAAGTCCGATAAGATCGGCATCGGTATCGAAATCAACCGGTTCAACGTCCTCGTCAATGATCCGGGTCTCCACATAGGGCGGCATGGCAGCGGCAACATAGAGGCTCGGAAGCATGGAGAAACGTAAGGCTCGGGTCTTGCGGTTGGGCGGCCTCTCGTGGGTCGCACGCAAATCCGGGACCGTGGGAACGATCAGAAGGAATTTCAGCTTATCTCTCAATGTCGCCTCCGAAGGAAATCGGTGTTCATGCCCTGCAAGATAACAGAAGTCTATCCGCCCCGTCAGGTTCATTCTAAAGCAGGCTCATGTTTTCCTGACTTCTTTGCAGAAGAATCATCATGGCAGTAGCGCCACGATCCGGCACATGGAGGACTCCATCTCAATGCCGCGCAGTGGAAAGAGTCCGATCCAGCAGCGCTTGTTCGAGAGCTTGTCAATCTCGCCGCCGAGATTCTCGGCATGCACCAGCTTTTTCGGGAACAGCTTCAGATGCATGACTTGATAATATTGTTCCGGCGGGAAAAGCTCGTCCCAGTTCTTGCCGTACTGTTTCTTGATTTTCTTTTCGGCTTCCAGAAAGAGCTTGGGGTGCCAGTTGCGGATGATCGTGTTCATGGGATGATCCGCGCTGCCGCAATCCACTCCGATCCATTTCAGCTTCATCTTCAGTGCCCACTTGTGGAAGGACGGATCGGGTCCCGGATGCTTGACGAAATAGCGAATCTCATCGGATCGTCGCTGATCCCACGCGTACTTGTGATAGCCGGTGTTGATGATGAGAATATCCCCCTTCTTAATCTGTACTTTGCGCATGAGAAGCTCGGGCGAGTAGAGGCCGTAGTCTTGCATGTCTTTGGAAATGTCCACCACCACGCCCGCGCCCACCCACTCGCTCATCGGCACTTGTCCGATGGAGCGGCCGCTGGCGTGAAAGTGAATTTCGCCGTCAATGTGCGTGCCCACGTGATTGCTGGTGGTGATGATCTGTCCGTTGGCTCCCTGCCCCATGTGCGCGCCGGCAATGCGCTTGAAGTACTGAATCCCCAGCGGCATGTAGCTCGGCCACGGCGGCGTGTGAATGGACAATCGCTGCGTCAGGTCAAACATCTTGACCTTGTTCATGAACTGAAGAAATTGCGCGGTGCTCATTCCGCCTCCCATCTATTCTGATTTGTTCTCTCTTGTGCTTCGTCGCCGTTGTCGATCTCCTGACCGGCAATGGCGGCATCGTGACTCGGGAGAGTCGCAATGCGATCACTCCAGACTCGCGTAGGGCGGCACTATCAAAGCGATTCGACACGACAACGTGTGAGTGTCGAAAGCGAACCTCGTGCTACCAGTGTATGTCCAGCGTCTCAAGATTGAAACGTGCAGGCCGACTCTCATAGTACCTTCCCTCGGAATCTTGGTAGAATCCACGCAGCGTCGCTTCACCCGCGTATCCGACCACATTCTTGAGCTTGGCGGATACTTCGTCCAGATCCACTGTGAACTCATGGTAACTACCAGGTTGGAACCTACCTGGTGCCTCTCTGTGACCGAAGGGGAGACTTGGTAGCGTCGCGGTTCGTTGCCCATGTTGCTCCGCACGAACTCCATACTCGACAAGCCTTACACTAGCTTTCCCTTGGTTGCGCGCACGAACAACAAGCGCATGGGGCGGCAAATCAACGAATTCCCGCGCTTTCTGGTCTATCTGTAGGGCGAGAGTCTCGACCACAATTTTCTTGCGAGGGTGACGTTTGACAAGAATCGCGATGAGTGCGGCGATCAGTGCGAAGAAGCCGCTGATGAAAGCACCGATAATAGTTGTATCGCTGTACCACGGCCCAGTCATTCCGATCTCCTCCTAAGAACTTGCTTCCTCGCTGCGCAACTACGCGGTGCTCTGTGTTTCGAATCCGCTTGAGAATTGCCCACAGCGGCCGTTTTGTTTTACGACCTTCTCCGCCAACCTCTCATACGCCTTGACAAAGGGCTCCGCCGGAGCGGAGAGCACGCCCGCGCCCACTTGTCCGATGCCGGGTTTTTTGTGAGCGACTCCGGTGTCAATGAAAGGCAGGATTCCCGTTTCGACAACTGTGATGACGTCAATTCCGGTGGGTGTGCCGCGAAAATCCAAGGATGGAATCTGATACGCGCGATTCTCGGCGGCCGTGATTTCGTACATTTGCAGCGTATAGTTCAATGCGTCGCGCGCCTGTCCCCCGACAAATTGCACAATCGCCGGAGATGCGGCAATGGCAAAACCGCCAAGTCCGTAGGTTTCCGCGATCGCGCTGTCGCCGATGTCGGGATTGGCATCGTCCTTCGTGAAACCGGGGAAAAAGAGCGCATCGGGCACGGGGGCGGGGCCGGTGAACCATTGACCGCCGGTTCCGGAAAGCTGCACTCCGAAATCCGTTCCGTTGCGCGCCATCGCCACCACGATGCTGCTGTTCGCAATACCGCGTGCGGCATCCAAAGATGCTTTGGCGGCGGCCATGGAAAGATTGAGGAAGAAATGATCGTTGCCGCCGATGAAATCTAAAACGCTGGCAGCAGCGTCTCTTTCACTCGTTCGTACGACCTGCGGCGCAAGCGCGCGATAGAGCAGCGAGGTGGCCGCTCGATTGCGATTGTGAACCTCATCTCCCATGTGCAAGGCTTGAGCGATGATCGCTTTCAAATCAATCCGTTCAACGCGCTCCACCGCTTTCCTGAGAGCCGGATACAACACCCGTTCCATCCATTTCAGCCGTGCGATCACCTCATCGTTGAACGCCCCATAGCGCAGCACCTTTCCCAAACCCTCATTCATCGTGGCATAGGACGCATTGCCAAACTCATCATTCTTTACGATGAAAACTGGCATGGATGCGGAAATGATTCCCGCCATCGGCCCGACAGCGTTGTGCTCATGGCACGGAGCAAACTCGATTTCTCCCGACGCGGCCAGTCGCTCCGCGTCTTCCGGATTCCCTGCAAGTCCTTCGTAGATGAGCGCGCCGATTATCGCGCCGCGCATCGGCCCGCACATCCGCTTCCACTCAATCGGTGGCCCCGCATGAAGCAGCAAATTCTCCTTCATGCGTGGGATAGTGTCCAGAGCCTTGCCCAATCCGACCAGCATCGGTTTGCCGCTCAAGATTCGCTCGACCGCCGCTCGATTCGCATCTTCAATCTGTTCGCGCTTCTCCGCAATGATGCTCGCAGCCTGTGGCGAGACGCTGAGCGGCGGCATCCAATCCACCTGCACGGCCTTCACGTTGCGCGCGTCCAGCGTGTCCTTGAAGGAACGCAGTCCGATGTTGATAACTTTCAGTTCTTGATCAAACAGGTGTGTCATGAGAGCAATCGCTCTGTTCAATCGGGTGTACAATGAATGCGGTCAGCAAACATGCGGCCGCGTTGGATTCCGCCACAATCACACCGGCGTCGCGCAGACCTCGCACGACTTCCGCTCGATTCTGCGGGTCCTTGTCCGTTCCGGTAACGGAGCACACCATCGGTAAGTACCGCTGCCTTTGGGAGGTGGATTTCCGCGCCGACGTGATCGCGGGAACAATCTCCTTCAGCGGATCAGGGTTTGCGCCGTATCCTAACACGATGTCAAACAGCACGACCGCCGTTTCCGGATCGGCTGCTTCCTCGATAATCCGCCGGTCCCGCAGCGAATAGTCAATCATCGGATGAGGTCTGCCCACGGTAAATTCGTCCGCGCCCAAGTCCACCAGAGTATGTTTGACGCTCTTCAGCGAGTTCTTGAGCTGCTGCGATTTTCCGGTGGGCGCGTTCGAGTAGATTTCATCGAGATCGTCTCTTAGAAGAAGTTGTGCCTCATAACAGAACGTTCCGCCGCTGAAAAGACCTCGCACGTTCTTCTGTTGGGCCTGCAGCTTCCGTGCCTCGGTCGCACCAATCACCCGTAGGTCATTTCTTAGTCGGGCGAAATAGGTGGTCACGGTCTCGACGGGTTTGCGTTGAGAGAGCGCAGTCGCCAGCAAGGCGGCTTCGTGAAGTGATCCCGCGGGCAGCATTCCGTGTCGCCGGATGCTGTCGTTCTCTGTGCCCAGAAAAGCCGCCACCACGGGCTTGCCCAGCGTTCGTGTCACCTTGCCGATCTTCTCCAGAACGCTAAAATGCGGCGGTTTGGAGATCAGCACGATGACACGTGTACTCGGATCTTCCGACAACATGGCGAGGGCCGCGAGCATCATCAAGCCGCCCACTTCCTCCTTTACGTCGCGGCCGCCGGTTCCGATGGCTTGCGAAATTCCCGCCCCGGCGTTGGAAATCAGACAGGACACTTCCTGCAAACCCGTTCCCGCCGCCGCTACGATTCCGATATCTCCTCGATTCACCGCATTGGCGAAAGCCAAAGGCACACCGTTGATGATCGCCGTTCCGCAGTCAGGGCCCATCATCAGCAGGTGGTGCTCCATTGCATATTCTTTGAGAGCGATTTCACGTTCAAGCGGCACATTGTCCGAAAACAGCATCACATGCAAGCCGTGCCGCAAAGCTCTCATCGCCTCACCGGCCGCATGCTTGCCGGCCACCGAAATCAGAGTCATGTTGGCATCCGGCATGAGATGCAGCGCCGTTTCGATGGAGCGGGGTAGAGGAGCGAGACTGGAATCGGCACGTGTGCGCACGGACTTCAAGATGGACTCCGCTTCCGACAGCGCGCGCTCGGCCAGCAAAGCGTCCTCAGCCTTCACGGCGATCAAGAGATCGGCGTCTGTGCTCGCGCGGAATTCCTCCACGGTCAACCCCGCGGCCTCGAGTATCGCACGATTCTCTCGGGTCCCCATCACGATGGCGCTGTCCAGCAAGCCCGACAATTCGCGCAGCTTTCGCGCCGCCGTCATGAGCGTCAACGAATCGTAGTATTCGCCCTTCTTGACAATACCCTTGACCATCATGTCCATGCGCTCAGATGATGAAGAGAGTCGCACTTCTCCAGTTCGAAGACAAGCCCCGCGGCCAGATCGCTGCCGGAGGTCTCACCGAAAGAGGCCAGTTGTTGAGCACTTTCGGCGATTTCGTTTTCGGCGGCCCGCAGGATGGCCGTCAACACGCGCTGAAGCCTCTCGAAAACGCGGCCTTCTTGGGCGCAGCGCAGAAAGGCCGTCGAAAAGGGATTCGCGCCTATGGCCTCGCGACCAATATCTTCGATAATGCTTGATGTGTTCTCCTCAAAAAGCGCTTGTCGAAGATGCAAGGCAATGAGGATCCCGCAAATGAAATCGTCACCACTGGGTGTCAATCCCCAACCGAGTCCTTTGATCTTGTGGACGCCTTCGACGTAACGGCCGTCCTGCAACAGCCGCAGACCGTCAGAAAACCGTTCCGCGAGCGCGGTCTCGAAATCCCATGATGCGGCCTGAGCGCTTCCGCTCTCGACCAAGAAGATCAGGCTGCGCGGCGGAGCTGTTTCTTGAAGCGCCGCTCGAAAACATGCAAGGCCGCTCGCAATCAGACTGGGAGGGCTTTCCGGCGGGATCGCGATGGCGGAATCATAGCGTCGTTCCTCCGTCAAGGTGAATTCGGTTTCGCCGACCCGGATGAAATCGTCGCCAACAAGAACCTGCGGACCGTCCAGAATCTCAAGGTCTCGCAGCACGACATTCAAGGGTCCCGCTCCCACTGATGTATCCACAAGAGCGAGCAGGTGCTCGCCGCAGACAAAGTTGACGGCTCTTTTGAACCGCGAGTGCAGGCGGTAAGCCCCGCAGGCAATCCGGTCTCCATAGCTGAGAAATCGAATCGTCTTTCCCTCCGCCTCAGCGGGGGGATGAAAGGGGGGTAGATTCCGATTAGGCCTCGTAGAACACCATCCCGTAATACTGGTTGTACTCGTCCTTCCGCACAACTTCCACATTGGCTCGAACATGCATGCCGATGGTGGGCCTCTCGATGCTGAGTTGTCCGGTAATGCGGCTGCCGTCCTCGAGTTCCACGATTCCCAACGACAGGAAAACGGTGCTGAAGTCGGAAGGCGGATTGAAAAGATGGGTGAACGTCAACAACTTCCCCTTCTTCGGCAGAGGAACGATGTCGAATTCGTTGTGGTCGTTCTCGTGACAGTTGCGGCAGATAGTCCGGTAGGGATATTGCACGTGGCCGCATCGCTTGCACTTGTAGGCGTAGATATTCCGTTCCATAGTCAACCCTCGCGGATGAAGGTCAGACAGACCACATTGTTGCCGAAGCCGCCGAAATTGCAGGTGAATCCCACCTTCGCGTTCTTGACCTGCCGCTTGCCGGCTTCACTCCAAAGCTGAAGCACGATTTCGTGCGCTTGTCCCACTCCAGTTGCGCCGACCGGATGGCCTTTCGCCTTCAAACCGCCGGACGGATTGATGGGCAGCTTGCCGCCGATTCTCGTGTAGCCTTCCTGCAAGGCGACATGTCCTTGCCCTCTTTCAAAGAACCCCGCCTCTTCGCTCTCGACGATTTCTAAAATGGTGAAGGCATCGTGCAGTTCCGCCACGTGAACATCCGCCGGTTTCACGCCGGCCATAGCGAAGGACTTCTTCGCGGCTTCGCGCACCGCGAGAAGGTCGGTGGGGTCTTTTCGATCATGCACCGCGTGCGTGTCGGTGGCTTGTCCCACACCGGCCAGCCGCACCATCGGTTTGCCGGTCTTCTTGGCAAGGTCCGCCGTGGTCAAAATCAGACAGGCCCCACCGTCCGAAACCGGGCACATATCGTAGTATCTCAGGGGATCCGCCACGATGGGATTGTTGGTTGAGGCATCCGGCGAATCGAGAATTCCCTCCAGCGTGATTTCCTCGTGCAAATGGGCGTAGAAATTGTCCATCGCATGTTTGTGATTCTTCACCGCCACCATGGCCAAATGCCGCGAGGTGACTCCGTATTTCTCCATGTACAACCGCGCGAACATTCCCGCCAGCGATGGCAGCGTGACCCCGTAAATGTATTCGGCCATGGGGTGTGTGAGCGTGGCGACGAAATCGGTGGCTTCGAGATTGTTGACTTCGCGCATTCGTTCCGCGCCGATGACCATCACCGTGTCGTGCATCCCCGACGCCACCGCCAAGAAGCCCTGTTTGATCGCCGATGCGCCGGAAGCCGGGCCGTTCTCAATCGTCTCGGCTCCGGCCGGTGTCAGACTCAAATTGTCCACCACCGCGCTGGCCAAACCGCTCTGATGATTGACCCGCGCGGCTCCCATGTTGGCCACGTAAAGCTGGTCAATGCTCTTGATCCCGCTCTCTCTCATCGCCATGAGGCCGGGATAGGCGGCGATTTCCACCAGCGGGTATTCCAGCCGCGTGAAACTGGTGATGCCGATTCCCGCCACGTAAACGTCACGCATCGCGCAGCCCTCCCAACTTCTTGCGCTGTTCGAGGAGCGCCGTGGCCGTGGAATCGTAGAGCGAGCGGGTGGCCGCCAGGAGATCCACCGGCGGTCGCGGCGGATCGGTGGGGGGCAGGATCGCTTGTTGGGCCTTCTTCAAGAGCTGCTCGGGAACCGGTCTGCGTCCCACGATCAAGGTGTCGCGGGCCGCGTCGTAGAGTTCCCTGGTGAGCGACCACGAGGGACAGCCCCCCAATTCGTGCGGAACATGAAATCGCTTTTCCAACTTGTACTCGATCATCCAACGCCGGAAGCCGATCGGTGATTCGGCCACGATCAGAACTTCCTTCTGCCCGAGGATGTCCAGATGATATTCCATCTTGGCGGCGAAGGCGTGCGCTCCGACCCGCAGTCCCCGGCGCAGAGCCAGAGTGTGGTAGGAGATCCCGACGTCCTTGTTGGCCATGCGCCCGTTCACCACCGCCACCAGCTCGCCGTCTATCTGCGCCGCCAAGACGTACTCGTCCTGAACCCGGTAGGTGTAATACCCGAGAAGTTCGGCGTACACGCGCGAAGCCACAATGTCATAGAAGTCGCGCTCGACGTGCATCAGCGGTTCCACGTGCGGCAGAATTTCCGGAATTTCCTCGCGCGTCACCTGACGGATCACCAACTGTTCGCCGCCGGCCAAGGTCATGTACTTGGGCGGATATTCCGGAAGTGGTGTGTCTGTCGGCCGGAGGATTTTCTCCAAATCAATAGACATGGCCTATCCCTTGTATGGACGATGGATCAGGATTCTAAGGCACGGAGGTTAAAAGGATACGACGAATGGCAGGGAAAAGCAAGTCGTTTCACAAAGTCCTCGGAGTTCGATGGCCCGAGCAGAATGTTCTTTGTCGCTTCGAGCCTCACCCGAAAGTCAAACCAAACGTGGTTAACATTGTGTTTATCAGTGATTAAGGATAGAGACTGAGCCTCCCGTCGCGGTCGCCAACTTTGCAGCGGACGCGCCGTTTCGCTAAACCGGACAAGGCACAGCGGGTCAAACAGGAGTCGGGACGATCCCGGTGCGCCGCCGTGCCGCAGCGGTGGCGATAACGAGACAGTTTATGCCGAGACGGCCAGACATCACTGGAGGTAACCTCATGCATCGGGATTCGTGGATGCGCACGCTTGTTCTTGGTGCCATGCTTCCGGCTGCCCTTCTTTTCGCGGGGTGCCAGCCTGAGAAGCTCGCTTCCGTATGGTACAGCTCATCGTCTGTGCGGGCAAGCGAACGCGATTGGTGGAATCTGCCGGCTTACCGGGTGAAAAACTTCGCCGGAAGAATCACGGTCGTCAACGACAGCAGCGAAATGTGCCTCGGGCTTTATTCATCTGACCGGCATCTGGCAAGCAGGCTGAGAGGCAGCGGACTCACGGTGTGGCTGACCAACGCGCAGAACAAGTCCGAGAAACTGGGCA
The DNA here is from genome assembly GCA_026394155.1 of bacterium. Taxonomy (GTDB): domain Bacteria; phylum Electryoneota; class RPQS01; order RPQS01; family RPQS01; genus RPQS01. The sequence goes on from JAPKYT010000077.1 coordinate 35,097, forward strand.
TCCGCTATCCGATCGGCAGGCAAAAAGGAGAAAGAGGATTCCGCCCCAACCGGTTTCTTCCCAGTGCGAACCTGCCGCCTTCCGAGATGCACGCGATGTTCGAGATGCAGAACGATGAGATCGAGATCCTCGCCGAGGACTCGACTCGAAGCGGAAGGAAATCCGTTGACGAAGCCGAACAATTAGGTGTGAGTGCGCAGCTCTCCGAGGCGGACAGCGCCGTCGGGTACCTGTTGATCATCAAAATGACCGAGCTTGCTTCATGGCTAAGACCGGGATCGAAAGTGCTTCTTGAGATAGAATCGCCTGTCATGGAACGCCCGAAGCCCGGAGCCGGGGGATTCTCAGATGAGCGCGGCGGGGGACGAGGAGGCATGCCGCCCAGCGGCGGCGGAGGAGGCTTCCCGCCCGGAGGCGGCCGAGGTGGCCAGCACCGAGGCGGGCTTGGAGGCAGAGGCCATCAAGACGATGCGATTTCCTCCGACCGCGCCATCCGTTTGTCGTTCATCATTGATCTGGCCGTGAAGCCGGCATCCTGAGACGGCCCCCGGACTTGTTCGCGCCGCGCGGAAGGCTCGCAGTGAGGAACAGATCGGCAGTGCATGCCGATCTGTTCATTTTTCTGGTGGTCAAATGGCACCTGCGAGGCTTGTAACAAACGAGATAATAATAATTTGACGTTGTTTTCGCGGACATGCCAAGAAGCACTTGCTTTTAACCGTTTACACGGTTATATTCATTCCCGAACAAGAGGTGTTACCCATGAGAGATCTCGCCCACATTTTCAGAGCCTTGGCCGATGAGACGCGGCTCAAGATGCTGGGACTGATGTTGAAACACCGCGAGCTGTGCGTCTGCGACTTCGTGAAAGTGCTGGAGATTACTCAGTCCAAAGCCTCGCGTCATCTCCGCTACCTGCTTCATGCGGGTCTGCTCAGCGACCGCCGCGACGGTGTCTGGGCACACTACCGCATCGCGGACGACTTGCCGCACTCCGAGCGCGCGGCGGTTCTTGACATGGTGGAAAAACTCCTGCAGGCACGAGGCCTTGACCAATTGGAGAACTCTCTGCGCCAATGGCTGCGGGAAAAACAGGGGCGCGCGGAATCGGCTTGCACCCTCGGCACGGATGTCACAGACGGCGCGGGAGCACTTTCGTGAGTGAACACTCCCCAAGCGTTGCCCGCCGCCTGTCCTTCTTGGACCGCTACCTGACCCTGTGGATCTTTGCGGCGATGGCGGCAGGCGTGGGATTGGGATTTGTGTTTCCGGGCGTTGTGCCGTTTCTGGATCGCTTCAGCGTGGGCACGACCTCGATCCCGATTGCCATTGGCTTGATCCTCATGATGTATCCTCCTCTGGCGAAAGTGCGCTACGAGGAACTGGGAGAAGTCTTTCGCAATTGGCGGATTCTCAGCCTTTCGCTAATTCAGAATTGGGTAATTGGCCCGATTCTGATGTTTGCGCTGGCGTTGATTTTCTTGCGCGGTTACCCTGAGTACATGGTGGGACTGATTCTGATCGGCCTTGCGCGCTGCATTGCCATGGTCATTGTCTGGAATGAGCTGGCCAAGGGCGACACCGAATACGCGGCCGGGCTGGTAGCTTTCAATTCCATTTTTCAGGTGCTGTTCTACTCCGTCTATGCGTATGTCTTTATCACGCTACTTCCGCCGCTCTTTGGCCTCTCGGGCACGGTAGTTCATATCACCATCGGACAGATTGCCAAGAGTGTGTTCATCTACCTTGGCCTGCCTTTCATCGCCGGATTCCTGACGCGGTTCGTTCTGATCCGCATCAAGGACAAGGAATGGTACCACCGGAAGTTCATTCCTAAGATCAGCCCCGTCACGCTGATCGCGCTGCTGTTCACGATTGTCGTGATGTTCTCCCTGAAGGGGGACGCAATTCTGACCCTGCCCTGGGACGTGGTACGGATCGCCATCCCCCTGCTGATCTACTTCGTACTCATGTTCTTCGTGTCCTTCTGGATGGGCAGAAAAATCGGCGCGGATTACTCAAAAACCGCGACGCTTTCCTTCACGGCCGCCTCGAACAACTTCGAGTTGGCCATTGCCGTGGCCATCGCGGTCTTCGGCGTGCACTCGGGAGCCGCCTTCGCGGCGGTCATCGGCCCGCTGGTGGAAGTTCCTGTCCTCATCGGTCTGGTCAACGTGGCGCTGCGGTTCAGGAGAAAGTACTTCTCGACCGCCGAGCCGGGTTAAGAGCCTATCTTGAAATAAGGAAACGCGACCCTTTTTCCGCCGAGCCGGGTCAGTCTTCGCCACCCGGCCGGAATCGGGATTGCGCAAATCGAGAACAGTGTAAGAGTTGAGTCATCTGTTCAACTCTCCGAGTGCCGCCTTCACTTTATTTCGAGATAGGCCCTAAGAGCCTATCTTGAAATAACGAAAGGGCTGGTTTCTTGACCGCCGAGCCGGGTCAGTCTTCGCCACCCGGCCGGAATCGGGTCGCCCAGATGGAGTAAGAGCCGTGCCTGAAGGGCAACGCGCCGACCCTCGTGACCTCATGTGAAATCCCGAACATCGAGTCCGTATGAACTGGAAGTCCGAGTGGAAGCCTCTGGCCATTATCGTCGTCGTCTTTCTTGCAGCGTTCCATCTGCCCACCGGAGTGCCGCGCTTTGACAATGCGGTCGGCGAATCCCTGCAATTGGTTCGCTGGTATGCTCGCGAGCATGTCATTCTGTGTCTGATCCCCGCCTTCTTCATCGCCGGGGCCATCGGAGTGTTCGTGCGGCAGGAATCGGTCATGCGCTATCTGGGAGCGAAGGCCAACAAAGTCTTGGCCTATGGAGTAGCCTCGGTCTCCGGCACCGTCTTGGCCGTTTGCTCGTGCACGGTGCTGCCGCTCTTTGCCGGCATCTATCGCATGGGCGCCGGACTCGGCCCGGCTTCTGCCTTTCTCTATTCGGGTCCCGCCATCAACGTTTTGGCGATCGTTCTCACCGCCCGCGTTCTGGGTATCGAGTTGGGAACGGCACGCGCGATCGGCGCCGTCGTGTTCAGCATTCTCGTCGGTCTGGCCATGCACTTCATCTTCCGCAAGGAAGAAACCGCGCGCATGGAAGAGCAAATGAACGCGCCGGTCCCCGAAGCAACACGCCCGCTGTGGAGAACGGTCATCTACTTCGCGTTGATGATCGCCATTCTGGTTTTTGCCAACTGGGGAAAACCGGGAACGGATCGAGGTTTCTGGTATGGGGTGTACGCGGCTAAATGGTGGATTACGGGCATTTCGGCACTGTTGTTCGCCGTAGTCCTCGTGAAGTGGTTTGGCGCCGCGTCGTGGAAGATCACGCTTGCGGCACTTCCCACGGCCTGTCTGGCTGTGATCTTCCCCGAAGCACCTGTGCTCTCGTTTGGAGCCGGGGCGATTGCTCTGTCCGTCATCACCAGTACGGCAAGTGGTGAATTGAAAGACTGGTTCGACTCGACATGGGGATTTGCAAAACAGATTTTGCCGCTGTTGCTGCTGGGTGTGTTGGCATCGGGATTCCTGCTCGGCCGACCCGGTCACGACGGAGTGATTCCATCGCACTGGATCAGTGATTCCGTGGGCGGCAATTCGCTGTGGTCCAATTTCTTCGCGTCGCTGGCGGGAGCGTTCATGTATTTCGCCACTCTCACCGAGGTGCCGATCTTGCAAGGCCTCCTCGGCAGCGGCATGGGACAGGGTCCTGCTCTCGCTCTGCTGCTCGCCGGCCCCGCACTTTCGCTTCCCAGCATGCTGGTCTTGAGCAGCATCATGGGATTCAAGAAAACGTTCGTGTTCGTTATGCTGGTGATCATCATGGCGACTATCACCGGCTTGATTTACGGCTCTCTCGCTTGAGCAAGGAGGCATGCCATGCTGAAAATACAAGTGCTCGGAACCGGTTGTCCCAAGTGCAAAAAGCTGGCGGAAAACGCAGAAATGGCCGCCAATGATCTCGGTCTCGACTATGTCCTCGAAAAAGTCACGGACATCAACGAGATCATGAAATTCAAGGTGTGGCAAACGCCGGGCTTGGTGGTGGACGGAGAGGTGAGATCCGCCGGAAAAGTGCTGACGATGGAGGAGATCAAGAAGATTCTCGAAACCGCCGCGCGGACTCCATCCGCTTAGGATGTCCAGACCTGAGAGTCACGAGAGGTGTGTCATGAACAAGCGCATTTGCGCGGGCGCGGCGATTTTGGCGTTGGCGGTTCTCTTTCTTTCTTGCGGCACTGCCGACACGGGCAAAGGTTCACCGCCGCGCGTTCTACAGGGCGAGGCCAGAATCACCTTCATCGAACTCGGATCGGTGACCTGCATTCCCTGCAAGCAGATGAAGCCGGTCATGGAGTCCATTGAGAAACGCTATGCCGGTCAGGTGAAGGTGGTCTTTTACGACGTCTGGAAGGACAAACGTCCCGCCGAACAATACAAGATTCGGCTCATTCCGACGCAGGTCTTCCTCGACAAGGACGGCAAGGAACTCCTGCGGCACGAAGGCTTCTTCGCTGAAGCGGAGATTGACAAGTTCCTCGCCGCGCAAGGCGTGAAGCCCAAAGGGTAGAGAGAGTGATTCAGCAAACCTTCACCGCGCTGAATGAAGCTCTGCTCCAGAGTTTCTGGGTGGCGATGCTCGCTTCCGTGACGTGGGGAATCCTGAGCATTCTCCTCAGCCCCTGCCATCTGGCCAGCATTCCGCTTCTGATCGGATTCATCAGCAGTCAGCAAGTCGCATCCGTCAAGCGCACATTCGTCCTCTCGCTCACCTTTGCCTTCGGCATTCTGCTCACCATCGCCGCCATCGGTCTCGTTACGGCGGCGCTGGGCCGGCTCATGGGTGACGTCGGCACGGTCGGCACTTATCTGGTCGCCGGCGTGTTCTTTGTCGTCGGCCTTTATCTGATGGGAGTGGTAAACCTGCCGTGGAGCGGGATGCAGCTTTCGAGCGACCGTAGTTCGGGAGTCGCGGCGGCGCTGATTCTCGGACTCTTGTTCGGAATTGGATTGGGACCCTGCACGTTCGCTTTCATGGCTCCGGTGCTGGGCGTGGTCTTTCAAACGGCAACCACCAATTTCGCCGGCGCGGTGACCTTGTTGTTCGCCTTCGCACTCGGGCACTGTGCGGTGATTGTCGCCGCCGGGATGCTGGCCGGGCACATCCAGCGGTATCTGGACTGGTCCGACAAGTCCAGGGTGACTCTCTGGATCAAGCGGGTCTGCGGCTTTCTCGTGATTCTCGGCGGAGTGTATATGATTTGGAAGGTGTCGTAGCGACGGAACCTCGAACTGCACTATGACTCAACACAGGATGTTCTTCCCGGTGACAGCGCTGGTCATTGCGGCTCTCATGCTGCCCGGCGCAGGCGGCTCCTTCGCGGAGGAGTTGGCCGTCGCGCCGGACACGGCCTTGCCGAGCATTCCCCATGATGGTCACGTGGTCGTGGCCTACTACTTCTATACCACGCTGCGCTGCGAGAATTGCCTGCGAATCGAGACCTGGTCGAAGCAGGCTCTTGATAGCGCCTTTGTCGAACAACAATCCGCCGGTTTGCTGTGGTGGCGGCCGCTGAATACGGACCTGAACCCGTACGCGCACTTCACCACCGACTACAAACTCGAGCGAAAGTCGCTGGTCATCGCCGAGTTCGAAGATGGCGAACAGGTGCGATGGAAGAAATGCGAGAGCGTTTGGGATCTGTTAGAGGACAAGCCGGGATTCGCCGCCTATATCCAAACGGAGGTGAGCGAGTACTTGTCCCCGTAAGCGATGTATCGCCGTCGTCGCCTGCTCGCCAGCGCTGTACAGATGTTCAATCCGTTCCCAAGCCCTCGCCCATCGGGGGCTTTGCTCATCTCCACGAAATTGCTATATTGCGGCAAGATCAAAAGTTCCAGCCCGCGAGAAGAGTGAATGTCAAGAACCTCCATTGATAGTTGGACGGAGCGACCCGCGCGGACATTCCGCAAGGTCGTTTGCATCATGCCCGCCTACAACGCCGAGACGACTCTGGAGAAAACCTACCTTTCCATCCCCGAAGGTTGCGTGGCCGAGTTCATTCTCACGGACGACGGCAGCAAGGACCGGACGGTGGAAATCGCCGAGCGGCTGGGGATGACTGTGATCCGGCACGAAAACAACCGCGGCTACGGCGCGAATCAGAAGACCTGCTACGACGCGGCGCTGGAGCGCGGTGCCGACGCGGTGGTGATGATTCACCCCGACTACCAGTATGACGGTCGCGTGACCCCGCACGCGGTGGGTCTTCTGGCCGCCGGTACCTGCGACGTGATCCTCGGCTCGCGCATCCGCACGCGGCGCGAGACTCTCGAAGGCGGCATGCCCGTCTACAAGTACATCAGCAACCGCCTGCTGACGACCTTCGAGAACGTCGCTTTGGGACAAAATCTCGGCGATTTTCACTCCGGATTCCGGGCTTATGTACGTGAGGTGCTCGAGACCGTCAACTACCATGCGAACTCTGATGACTTTGTGTTTGACTCGGAGTTTCTCGCACAATGCGTCTACCACGGATTCCGGCTCGGCGACATACCGATTCCGACGCGATATTTCCATGAGGCCTCGTCCATCAACTTCGGTCGCAGCCTGACGTATGGCTTGCAGACCGTGGCTGTGATGGGGAAGTACTGGATGGTGAAAGCCGGTGCCGCTCACAGCCGGCTTTTCAATCTCAATCCCGCACATCCTTCCCACAGCCCGGAGACGGCATGAAAGGCGGCTTTCTCTCGCCTCGTTTCATCCTTCAGAATGATGCTCCTTTCTACCAGCCGATTTTCTCTCACCACACCGGAGAACGTCCACTCCAGAAGAAGAACGGCCTTGCGAAGAATGCAAGGCCGATGGAGTTCACGTTGCCAAAGTCCTCAGAGTGGCTTGACTGCACGGACTTGAAGCGAGCCTGCGTACGTCAGATCCAGATCATCGGTCGGTTTCTTTCCCTTGAGCCGGTAAGCCATCCGCCAGAGTCCTAGACCAAGTCGGAAAGCGGTCCGGTCCAGCGCAAGGCTCATACGCCGTACGATTGAGACTTGATTCCAAATCCAGAAACGGGAATGGAGAGCCTCGAGACCCGACCATCCCGGACGAATCAGGATTTCCACAAATCCGGCACGGTGCAGCACCTCGCGAACCCCCAAGTGCGACATGTGAAAATAGGATTCGGCATGATACGGCTCCAGAAAGGCGCTTGACGCCACCAAGGCGCCGCCCTTCTTCAGAACCCGAAAGATTTCCCGGGCGGCCTGAAACGGATCGTACAAGTGTTCGAAGACCGCAATCGAGGTGACCACATCGAACTGCTCATCGGCGAACGGCAGTTCGTGTCCGTCGCAAACACAGTCCGTCAACGAACTCGGATAGACGTCGAACGCCGTCACCGAAAACCCGTTTTCCTCCAGCCAGCGCCGATCGCCGCCGTCCCCGCTTCCGCAGTTCAGAAGCCGCGATCCGGAAACACCGCGAAGGAGCTCCTGCAAGCGGCCCGTTTCCCAGTGTCTCCGCGCGGCGTTCTTGCCCAGTGCGGCAGGTTCAACCTTGTAGGCAAGAACGTCCTCCGTTTTCAGCGGCGAACGGCTGCTCAGAAATACGGGAATGCCACCGAATGAGTGTTGCGGAAAGCGCGCCCCACACTTGGCACATTGAAATCCGCTCGGAGCCGTTTTCGCAAGGCCGTCAGCACCGCACTCAACACATCGCAGTGCGAGCGCCAACAGCCCATCAGCGGCCATTTTTTCGGACGCTGCGGGAGTGGTCGTGAGGGATCTGTTTCCGGGCGGACTCACCTAAGGCAAGAACCTACTTTCGTTTGCGTGAAAAAAAGGAGCGAGGCCGCAACAAATCGCCCCGACCTCCTCGGAAAACGGAAGCGCAGAAGGGACTCAAACCCCCGACACCAGAATCATGATTCCCGTGCTCTGACGAGCTGAGCCACTCCGTCAGATACCTCATGTTCCACAGGGGGTTAATGGTAAGCAAAAACCGTCCCAATGTCAAGCCAACATCTCGGGCCAAGTCTTGATTGTTGCGCAGCCCGACGTTACATTTGCAGTGGAAATATTGAACATGACCCGCCAGATAACTAAGTCCGCCACGATCCCGCAGGATGAATAATCTGAAGTCGTTGAGTGTCTTGGTGACCGGAGCGGCCGACTTCTCTACCTCGCGTTCACGGGAGCGGGCGCGGATTGGTGGCTGCGGCGACGCGCCGAGCGACGCCGCGCCCGAGTCTCGAATACCGCCGCCTCGATGGAGTAGGCGCGTAACGTCGTCGCATACACCTCGCCATGTTCCTCTGTTTTAAGTTCTCGCCGCGAAACCCGGCAGCACCCCCAGCGGCAGACCGCATTGATGGGCAGCGCTGGGCCCTCGATATCGAGCGTTCGACGAACGAGCGCCCGTGGTATCCTCAAATCGCGGAACAACGGAGCGAGACCGGCTACCGTTTCTTGGCAGGCCGGCTCGCCGGCCAAACGGATTCACGCGAGCTTCCGTCTTCGGCTCCCTCTGTCTCGGCGGCGAGCGACTGGAACTTCTCTTCCGGAGAGCCTGACGGCAGTTGGATTGCCCTCAAGTTTGACCGGCGCGAAGACACCCTGAGCATTGCTTGTGACCTGTTCCTGCTGTAGCGCTGGTACTACGCTTGCAGCGGCCAAACGTGGTTCGTCGCCAATTCACTCCGTTTCCTTCGCCGCAGGCTCGGCCTGCCGGCGAAGCTCGGATGGGTACAACGGAAGCGGGCCTCGAAAATCGAGGCCCGCTTCATATTGACGATGAGCGACCGCGGCTATTTGAGCAACAGCATCTTGCCGGTCGCCTGAAAATCACTGGCGCTCATGCGCACCAGATACATGCCGGAAGGCAAGTGGCCGGCGTCGAACGTCACCCGCTGACACCCCGCCGCCCACATAACCCGTCTCGGAAAACTCCGTCGCATCCCCCTTCACGAATGGAACGCCCAATCGCTTGGCGATGAGTTTCACAGTATAAGTTTTGCCAACGCCCGTCGGCCCAATCATTAAAATATTCAACTTGATTCGACCCAAATCAAGCTCGTCGGAATGCCGTTGGCTTTCAGATTCGCAGTGATGAAAGTGCACAGATTTCCGTCGCCAAAATCTCAATCGCTTCGTCCTGATGCACGACATAGTCCTTGAGAAAGGTTTCGAGTTCGGTCGGTTTCAGGTCAAAATCAATCTCCTCTTCGGCCGGTCCGGGAGCCGTGTGCACCCCTTCATGAGGCGAGCCGAGGTCTCCTTCGGCAATCGCCACATCGTTGCCATATTTGCTGCGAAGGAACTCCACGATTGCTTCCCGCACTTTCTCCGGACTTGGAGGCTTGCTCATAGCTATCAACTTCCTTGTAAGCAATAATGAATGTGCCGCCATTGTAGCCACGCTAACGTCCCAACATGCGCACCCTACTGGCCATCCGAGTAGCAAGGTCTCAATGATCCCAATACCCTCACGATGCCTTTGTACTTCGGTTTGTTGATGCTCTTGGCGAGCATCCCCTCATCAAATCCGGACGGCCCAAAACTGAATGAACATGAATCTTGCCAAACCGCCTCTCGTGTAGATTTGGATACCAGCATAGCACTGAGAGTCGAAATCCTGCCTCCGGCAACTTCACTCTCGCTCCTGCGACAATTGCCGACCGACATGAATAGGATTAGCTCCGTCGTTTTCCCTCCAACGAGATCAAGAGTACTTTGTTGGACAGAGCGAATAGAGTCGGGATCCACTGATTGGTTCGACAAAACGGCATAATAACCCAATGATTCCAGTAAGAATTGGGCTATTTTTCGAATCATACTATCAGCCTTGATGCAGCGGGATGAATCTTCAACGACGACATCACCCATTTGGTATCGATAGTGTTCCTCAACTACATTGTCACGGATCGGAACGATCGCAACGGCAAAATCAAGTCCGCGTAGTTGCTCGGATTCTTCAAGAAATGTGACCGCAAGTCCACCCCCCCCCCATCGGACCAATGGAAATCGGCCATATAAGCTATATATGCTGGTATGGACTCCGACCAATCCATCTGCTCCCGCAGACGCGCAAAGGGTGGGGAAGAAGTGCTCTTGCGAACAGCAGCGGCCTCATCGCCTATGAACAAACAGGGGCCGACTCAGAAGTAACTGGGTCGGCTCTTTGTATTCTTGGTATCGGCGGTGTTGTGGAGCGGGAGTAAGGAAGAGAGCCAGCGGGGCGTGGATCAAGCCGGGCAAGGTTGAGTAGTCGCCCACCACTTTTTCAGGTTGTGGGCCAAGGCGACCAGATGGAACTCGGTTTTGACTTTGTCCAAGCCGCGCAAGGTGAACCGTCGAAAGTTGCCGTTGTGCTTGATCTGTCCGAACACCGACTCCACCTCGATCATCCGCCGCGAGCGATACTCCCGGCCCGGTGGACTGTTCAGGAGCTCTCGCGCCTTTTGATGATAGGGTTCCACGTCGGCGTTGGTCCATAGGCGGCGCGCGGCATACTTCGGCGAGCACCGCGCCTTCAGGGGACAGGTCGTGCAGTCGTGGGCCTCGTAGATCCGCAACGTGCGATCCTTGCGATGCCACGACCGGAGGTAGGACAAGGTCTGCCCTTGGGGACAGGTATAGGTGTCGCTTGAAGAGTCGTAGACGAATGCGGTGTAATCCAGCGCGCTGTCCTTGCGCTTGCCCCGCTGTTCCTGATCAAAGCGGTTGTACTTGACATACGCCGTCGCCCCCCGTGCTTCCAGATCCCGGTAGTTCTGGGCACTGCCGTAGGCGGCATCGGCCACCACCACCTCCGGATCGATCCCGTACAGATCATGAAAGTGATCCAGATGCGCTTTCAGCGTGGGCGTGTCCGTGGGGTCCTGATGCACCGTGACGTTGGTGATGAACTGCTGTTCCGTGCTGATCTGCACATTGTAGCCCGGCTTGAGCTGGCCGTTGCGCATCCGGTCTTCCTTCATCCGCATGAAGGTGGCATCTTCATCCGTCTTGGAAAAGCTGTTCCGCTCGCCCAGGATATCCTGTTGCCGCTCGTACTTCTGAAGCCGCGGCAAGAAGTTCTGGCGGATCTTCTTCACCGCCTTGCCCGTCGGATCGTCCTGATCCTTCTCCTTCCGAGCCGCCAGCCGCGCTTCCATCTCCTGGGCTGTCCGTTCGAGCTGCCCAGCCGTGATCGGCGTCGCGTTTTCCCCCACCTCTTCGAGATCCTTGTCCCCGTAGCGCGCGTTCTCCGTGTCGTTCTCCGCCTCGATCTGACGGAGCAACTCACGCACTTGCGCTTCCAGACGGGTCTTCTGCGTCCGGACCCCTTTGCCCCAGACGAAGCTGTAGCGGTTGGCCTGAGCTTCGATCTTGGTCCCGTCCACAAAGGTCTCACACAGCGTCACCAGCCCTGCTTCCACCAACAGCGCCGTCAGTGACACAAACACCTCTTCAATCGTCTGCTTCAGATGGGACGTACGGAAGCGGTTGAGGGTGCGGAAGTCCGGTCGCTGGCTTCCGGAGAGCCACATGTAGTGCACGTTCTCCCGTAGCGCCTTGGCGATCCGGCGCGAGGAGCGCACCCCATCCAGATACGCGTAGAGCATCACCTTCAACAGCATGCGGGGGTGATAACGGCTGGCCCCGCCGCCGTCATAGGACGAAAGCAGCGCGGCCAGATCCATGCGGTCCACGACCTCGTTGACCACCCGCACCGCATGACCCGAAGGAATCAACTCTTCGAGCGAGGACGGCAGCATCGTGGTCTGATGCTGATGATACGGCTTGAATACCGGCTGCGACGATACACCCTTGGGCATAGCCACTCTCCTTTGGCAAACACCACGCTGCCCAAAGATAACTCACCGCCAACAAAAAAGAAAGGGGCCGACCCGTACTTATGGGACAGCCCCCGTTGAGTTCATAAGAGCGCACTGCCGTGCGGCACTACCGCACGGGCGCCCGATTCCGGCCGGGTGGCGAAGACTGACCCGGCTCGGCGGTCAATTCGTTTTTCTGATTTCTAATTTCTCGTTTCTCATTTCTTCCTTTCTTCACGCCTCCTTGGACTGCCGCGGCCTACGCGGCGTCGCCCTCCAACTGGACGCCGAGCGCAACGCCCAGGCGTGCGGTGTAGTTGAGGTACGCCGCCGTGTGAACCGTCCGCAGAATCTCCACATCCGAGAGGCCCGCCCCGCGCAGGTGGTCCACGTCGCGCCGCGACATGGAATTGGGAAGCAACGTCAGCTTGCGCGCAAAGTACACCAAGCGGCGCAACCGCACGGGTTCCGTGTCCGGGTCCTCACCCGCCACCAAGGCCTCCACCAGATCGGCGCTGCCTCCCGCCTGAAGCACCGCTTCCGTGTGATGGTGCAGCCCATACAAGCACTCGTTGGCCGAGCACACCGTCAGCGCAATGGAATGGCACTCCAAAGGCGAGAGCCAGTCCGGCCTGAGCATGGTGGCGACGTTCATGTCCAGATGCGCCTGCAACAGGTCAGCGTCCAGACTCGCGATCTGCCAGATGTTGGTCACCTGGCCGTGATGCCGCGCGATTGAGGCATAAACCTCCGCCAGCCGGCCGGTTGCGCTCTCGGGAGCAATCGTCTCGATGAACATTACGGAACCCTCGCAAATCTACCCAATAACTGCCTGGAGTATTCGCCGACCGCGCAATGGGTCGTTTTCTACGCAGTACAAATATACAAGAGAATGTGAAAGCTGGAATACCTCCAAGCTATTCAGGTGCGATTTTTTGTCGGGGCGCGCTTTTCTTCAGAGCCGACGTTCGGGCGGTTGCGCATTTTTCTACTCATTTGCCGAGAGGCATCATATCGGACTGTTATGTCTTGAAATGCGACGCACCTCAATCTTGTACCAGAGCGATCCTGACCCAGCTCGTTACTTGACTAAACACAGAAGGTTTTGAGAGGGCGCGGGGCGCCGTGCCGATTTCACGCGAACGTTCATTAAATTGTCCGCCGCGCGAAAAAGTATTGCATTGGTCTCTCTTGCGTCGTATTCTATTTATTAGAGGAAAAGTGCGTTGAGAGTTCCTCTGACTTTGTGAAGTGAATTACATGAGTGGCCGCGCACCGCTTGTGCCGGCGGGTGCGCCCGGTTTCCGTCCTTTTGTGCAAGGGAAAAGAGGAGGAGAGGTTCATGAGAAATGTGACAAAATTCGTAGGGGTGATCGCCTTGATGCTGGCGGCTTCGGTGCCGGTCGCCCGAGCGCAATGCGGCGCCTACCTGTTGGCGGCGCTCGACGAGAACAACCCCCTTCATGCCTATCAAACGTTCGACGCGAGCGTGTGGACCAACAGCCCGCACTGCCCGGCCAGCGGACAAATCAGCATCAGCACGGTGCCGCCGGGACAAGTGTCTTTCAACTCCAGCCGGGATACCTACTGGGTGGAAAGCTTCTTCGACGTCTTTACCGAGTGCCACACGATCAAGCCGCAGGTCATTCCGACGGGGCCGGTGGAATCCTTCTTTGATATCTGGACGGAGGTGACCTTCGATGACCCGGCCTATTCGCCGCTGTCGTTCGTCGAACACGTGCGGATCACTCCTCTGAACCGGCTCGAGATTGTGCACATGCCTCCTTGCGGGGATGCTGTGCCCCTCGGCATGTATCCCGAAGAGAGCTACTGCTTCCACGTCTGTCAC
>JAPKYT010000112.1 GCA_026394155.1 bacterium
CTGCAAACCGGCCAAGTCATTCCGCCGGTGCGCATCCGCGACAACACCCAGCTTTCGCCGAACACCTACGTCATGAAGATTCGCGGCACCGAAGCCGCCCGCAGCGAGATTCGGCCCAACATGCTGCTGGCGCTCTCGCCCGGCGAAAACGCGCCGCGCATCGAAGGTGTTCCCACCCGCGAGCCCAGCTTCGATTTGCCCGCCATCTGGATTCCGCGCAGCGACAAGGAGCGCGCGCAGTCCGCCGGCTACACCGTCATCGAACCGGCGGCGGTGGTGGTCACCCATCTTTCCGAAATTCTCAAGAAGGAAGGCCACCGTTTGATGTCCCGCGACGCGGTGCAGGAGCTGCTCGATGCCGTCAAGCGCACCCACAAGACGGTGATGGAAGAACTCATTCCCGGCCAGCTCGGCGTCGGTCAGGTGCAGAAGGTCCTGCAGAGTCTTCTCAGGGAAGGCCTGCCCATCCGCGACATGGTGACCATTCTGGAGACTCTTGCGGACTTCGCGCCCGCCACCAAGGACCCGGAATTTCTCACCGAGGCGGTGCGCGTGGCTCTCTCCAACGCCATCGCTCACCGTTACGAGGACGAGCCCGGCCGGCTCTCCGCGCTGACCATAGATCCGCGCCTCGAGCAGATGATCGCCGACGGCCTGCGCACCTCGGCCAAAGAAGGCGGCGAATTCGCCCTTCCGGCTTCGGTCGTCCGCAAAATCGTCGAACGGATGCGCGATCTCTCCAAGAACATGTTGGGGCGGGGGTTTCAGCCCATTCTGGTCACGGCTCCCGGCGTGCGCAGCTTCCTGCGCCGCCTGATCGAGCCGGAGCTGTCGAATGTCATCGTTCTGTCGGTAGGCGAGTTGCCGCCCACCACCCGAATCGTTCCCATGGGAATGCTCAATCTCGAAGGGTAGTCCGCCATGCGCACCTACAAATTTGTCGCGCCCACCATGAAAGAGGCTCTCGCCAAGGTCAAAAAAGAGCTCGGCGAGGATGCTCTTATTATCAAGTCTGAAAAGGTGACTGCTGGAGGGGCATTAGCCTTTTCCAAGCGCGAGCTTATTGAAATTACAGCATCTACACCAGAAGAAGTTAAAGCAGACCTGCAAGGTGGCCCCGAATTTGCTGCAACATTCGAGAGGGCACTCTCGCAACCATCCATGCCTGAAAACCCAACCAGAAACGATGCGGACATTTCCCATCTGACCAACGAGGTTTCCCGTCTTCGGGAGGACCTTGTCGAGATCGGGAAGTATTTCCGTTACAATAACTTGCCCATCATGCCGCGGGAGCTGACAAGGCTCTGGGAAGGCTTGGGCAAGTCCGGCATGGACGGGCGGTGGGCCACCGACATGGCTCAGGAGGCTCTCATTCAACTCGCGGCGGAAGAGCTCATTTCTCCGGCCGCGATTGAACAATATGTCCTGTCGCGACTGTCCCGGGTTGTGAAGCCGGCTCCACAATTGCCGCTGCGCCGCGCCTCCGCCTACAAGATCGCGCTGGTGGGAACGCCCGGAGCAGGGAAGACCACGCTCCTTCAGAAGCTGGCATCCGATCCGCAAATCTACGGCAAGCGCAAAGTCGGTCTGCTGTCCATTGACACGCACCGCATGGCGGCCGTGGAGCAGTTGAGGGCCTTCGCGCGCATTGCCGGTGTTCCCCTGGAGGTGGTCTTTCAACCTGAGCAGTGTGCGGACGCGCTGCGCCGTCTCGCCGCATGTGAAGTAATTCTTATGGACACTTTCGGATGCTCCGTGAGTGAGCCTCACCGGCTCCTCGAGCTCCGGCAGTTCATGGACAGCCTCGATCCTGACGAAGTTCATCTGGTCATGAATGCGTCGGTACGCGATGAGGATTTGGTTCACACCAGCCGCTGCTTCCGCGAGGCGGGCACAACGCACCTGAGCTTCACCCGCCTCGACGAATCGCTCCGCCACGGTTTCCTGTTGAACGTGGTGAAGGCGGCGGAGCGGCCCGTCGCCTGGCTGAGCCGTGGACAAGGGTTCGTGGGGTGCACCGAGCGCTTCACGCCGGAACATCTGCGCCTCTGGATCGCGCACAGCGAGCCGCTGCCCGAACCGTCCCCGGAAATCCGTCTCGATCCAACCCCGGTGAACGCCTGATCGGGCGACCATGTCAAAGAAGCAGCCCACATCGGACTTGCACGAATTGCTCAAACTGCTGCGGCGCATCGTTGTTCTGGCGGTCGGCGCCTACGGCCTTGCGCGCGGCATGCCTTATGTCGCGCTGGTCGTGCGATTGGCTCTCTTGTGGGCGGTCCTCTATGTGAGTTCGGGCCTGATTGACGTGGTGATCCGTCGCTTGAGTTATCGCGCCGCTTTGCGCGCGGGCGTGGTGTTTCCGTCCGAGCAGAGCGACAAGCTACCGGCCATGCAGAAAGCCGGACAAACGTGAAAGCTATGAATCCAATCATGGCGGGCTGGGAAGCCTATACCCAGACCCGCAGCCCCGAGATGCGGGAGAAGCTGCTGCTGCAGTATCTCCCGCTCGTGCGGCGCGTCGCCGGACGCATGGTTGGATCTCTGCCCCGCAGCATCCGCCTCGATGATCTTATCTCAGCCGGCGTCATGGGGCTGCTCTCTTCCCTCGACAACTTCGATCCCACGCTCGGCATCAAATTCGAAACCTTCGCCATGAACCGCATCCGCGGCGCCATGGTGGACAGCCTGCGCGAACTCGACTGGGTGCCGCGCTCGGTGCGGCAGAAGGCGCGCCTCCTCGAACGCACCATCGAAGAGCTCACCCAGAAGCTCATGCGCGTTCCTGAAGACGCGGAGATCGCCGAACACCTGAACATCTCACTCGACGAGTACCTGCACATGCTCGACGAGGTCAACGTCACTGTCCTCTTGTCGCTCGACGACACCTTTCCCACGCCGAGCGGAGAGGGCACCACGCTGGGCGAGGTGACCACCGATTCCAGTGAGCCTTCCCATCAGGAGCGCGTGGAAGAGAAGGAGCTGCGCGAGCTGCTGGTCAGCAACCTGAAGATTCTGCCCGAGCAGGAGAAGCTGGTTGTGGCGCTCTACTACTATGAAGAACTGACGTTCAAAGAGATCGGCGACGTGCTGCGGCTCACCGAGTCGCGCGTCTCGCAGATCCACAGCAAGGCCGTTTTGCAGCTTCGGGCCGCTGTTCGCCGCGAAGTAACCTGCTGACCGGCGAGCGAACCCGGCATGGAGGTGTCCCATGATCCGGCCCGTTGAGAATCCGGAAAAAACCAACCCCGGTGACTACATCAACCGCGTGAAACAAACCGATCCCGGACATGCGCCCGCGTCACGCGATTTCGCGCGCGCCATCGAAGGGGCCGGTCGCGAGAATCCGAAGAAGCGGCGGCACTGGCCGGGCTTCGGCGAAGACACCTACGAATCCTCCGAGCACGAAGAACCGTTGCCGCCGGAAGAGCAGCCGCCCGTTCGCCCGCCGGAGAATTCTCCTGCGGAAGATCACAACCTCGACGTTAGGGTGTAACATGAACCCACGCCTGCTGATTGTATCCAGCCTCACCCTCGCGGCCTTCTGTGCTTGGGTTCGCCCGGCTGCCGCGGCCAACACGCTGCTCGACGTGCGCGTCGGACCGCACAAGCGCTTTGATCGCATCGTCTTCGAGTTCGAAAACGAAGCGTCCAGCCGGGTGGTGCTCAAAAACAACCAAAAAGTCGAGGTGCGCTTCACCGACGTCCGTCTGCTCGATCATTTCAGCGTGCCGGCGCTGCCCCGCGGACTGACGGTCCTGAGAGGAATTGACGCCTATCGCGAAGGCGAGTCCGGTCTGGTGTTCGAAATCCTTCTGGCCCGCGACGCCACGCCGACCGAGCTCCCATTGGCGGGACGTCCGTGGCGGCTGGCGCTCGATCTTGCGCCGCGCGTCAGTGAGAATCCCGACGAGAAACCGGAGTATGTGCCCGGTGATCAACCGATACCCACCAAGTTCGCCGAGGCGCCTCTCTCCGTCGGCGATACCGTGAATACGGCGCAACTCCGCGCGGTGCTCGCCTACTTCTATTTGGCGCAGGGCGATACCCGCCGCGCGCTGGAGCAAGCCGCGCTCTATCAGAAAATCGCCGGGACGCCACTCGATCTCGGCTTCAACCGTTCCGCTCCTCAGACCGCACCCACACCCTTGCCGCCCGCGTGGCAGCCCGCATGGAACAGGTGGAGACTTTCGCCTGCCGTGCTGCTCATGGCCGCTCTCGGAATCGGCTTCGCGCTCGGTATCATCATCCGCGGCTTCGCCCCGCGGGTACGGATCAGCCTGCAGCGCACCCCTCGTTTTCCGCGCCGCCGGAAGGAAAAGACGCCGCGCGATCTGGCCGAAGAAATCGCCAACGACCTTGACGTCCTCGACGACGTCGTGCTGCAGGAGCCGCCGCGCGCGCCGGCCGAACCGGTCACCTCTCCCGAAGCCGCCGAGGCCGCGGTGGAGAGCGATGCGGAAAAGGAACTCCGCGACACCGTGAGGGATCGCCGCGTAGCCCGCGTCCTCGAACTCTCCCGCGAGGGCCGCAGCATCTCCGCCATTGCCGAAGAGCTGCAAATGGGGCAGGACGAAATCAAACTCATTCTCGATCTCAAGGGACAGTAATCCGGAGCCGCTGTTTTGGCCATTCTTCGCATGCCGCTGCGCGTCGGTGAAGTTCTCTCCGCCACCGTCCGGCGCAAACTCTCTCCCCATCGCGTGTTGATCTCGCTCAAAGGCCATACTCTGGTGGCCGAGCCCGAACACGAGGTCTCGCCCGGTGACGAAATCATCGTACAGGTGCTGACCATTTTCCCGCGCATCCGTCTTCGTTTATTGCCCGCGCTGCCCTCGCCGGCTGCCCAGCGACGCCGCCCGCCGCTCGATCTCCACACCTGAGCAATTCGGATCTTCTCGGCGGCAGAGTTTTCCCAGCCTTGGCCGCCGCCCGCCTCCAATCTTAAAGTCCCACTTTAAGTTTTCCGAAAACAGTCCGTTGGACGCCCTGTCATGACAAGGCACGATGCTATAGATAGTGGCACCATCCTTGCACCTATCCTTCCTGCACAACCGGAAGTTTTTCATGATCAAGGGCATCTACACGTCGGCTCTGGCCATGCGGCAGGGGATTCTCCGTCAGGAAATCACCGCCAACAATCTGGCTAACGCCAACACCACCGGCTTCAAGCGCGACCGCCTGTTCGTGGAGGAACTCACCGCCGCCGGCGAAAATCCCACCACCGATCCGCTGTCGCTGAACACGCGTCAGTGCACGGAGTTCACCAGCGGCGCGTTCAATCCCACCGGCGGCCCTTTGGATCTCGCGTTGCAGAGCCGCGGCCTGTTCGTTGTCTCCGACGGCCAGACCGAGTACTACACGCGCGACGGCCGCTTCCAGCGCAGCGCTGATGGCCTGTTAGTGGACGTGCAGGGCCGCGCCGTGCAGGGCGACGGCGGCAGCATCACGCTTCCCGCCGGTCTGGTGTCGGTTTCGCCCGAGGGAGTGATCAGCGTGGACGGCACGGTCATTGACCGCCTGAAGGTGGTGAATTTCGATGATCCGCAGACCCTGCGCAAGTCCTCCGGTTCCGCCTTCACCAAGAGCGATGCCGCCGCCGAAATTCCGATGGAGAATGCGGTGGTGCGGCAGGGCTTTCTCGAAGCGTCCAACGTGGACACGGTGAAGGAAATGGTGGACATGATCTCCACCGCGCGCAACTACGAAATCAACGCCAAGCTGCTCACGGCGCAGGACGAAACCCTGCGTCACGCCGTCAACGAAATCGGTCGAGTCTAACCCGCGGTAATCGCCATGATCAAGTCGCTGTACACGGCCGCCTCGGGCATGAACGCCCAGCAGACGAACCTTGACAATATCGCCAACAACCTCGCCAACGCCAACACCACCGGCTTCAAGCGCAGCCGCGTCGAGTTTCAGGATCTCGTCTATGAGACACTGCGCGGCACCGCCCCGACCACGCAGGGCACGCAGGTGCCCGCCGAGCTGCAAATCGGCGGCGGCGCCAAGCCCGTGTCCACGGTCAAGAACTTCGAGCAGGGTTCGCCGCAGGAAACGGGAAATCCGCTCGATCTGATGATCCGCGGCAACGGTTTCTTTCAAGTGCTCATGCCCGACGGAACCATTTCCTATACGCGCGACGGTTCGTGGAAGATTTCCGCCGACGGTCAGATGGTGAACGCCGACGGTCTGCCGATGGAACCGCCGCTGACCGTGCCGCAGGATGCCACCGGCGTTCTGGTGCAGCCCGACGGACGGGTGCTGGTGACCACCGCCGCCGCGCCCGAACCGGCCGAGTTAGGTCGCATCGAACTCGCGCGCTTCGTCAATCCCACCGGACTCTCGAGTCTGGGCGGCAACCTCTATAAGCAGACCATCGCTTCGGGTGAACCTATCGTGGCGCAGGCCGGTCTCGACGGCACGGGCACGCTCGATCAGGGCTATCTCGAATCGTCCAACGTGAAAATCGTCAACGAAATGATCGCCATGATTACCGCGCAGCGCTCGTACGAGTTGAACTCCAAGTCGGTGCGCACCGCCGACGACATGATCAGCATCGCCGCCAACCTTAAGCGGTAATCATGCGACTCGCCGTTTTGACACCGATTGTTCTCTTTCCAGCGTTCCTTTGGGCCGATTCTGGTTCCGCCGTGATTGAGAAATTCATTGCCGAGGCGTGGGCGCCGCAGATCGTGCGCGTGGAATGGGCTTTCAACGGGACAGCGCCGGCCGCGCTGGCCCGGTACGATGACTGGCAACTGGCCGAACCGCGCGCAACCCGTCTGGCGGGAAGCATGATTCTGACTCTGGAGCGGCGCGACGAAAACGGTGTCCTTCAAAGAATGGCGTTTTCCGGCGCGGCCCGCGTGTTCGGTTCCGCGCTCACCGTCAAGAGGCGAGTGGACGCCGGAGGCCCTCTCGACAGCGCGAACGTCGAGCCAATCGAAGCCGAGTGGACGCGATTGAACGGCCAACCACTGGCGATGTTGACCACTTCGATGCCGCAAGTGGCCGCGCGAGCGCTGCTCCCCGGCCGGCCGATTCTTGTGCAGGACGTGAAAGCCGCGCCGCGCGTCCGTCGCGGCCAGACCGTTTCTCTGCTCTATGCGGAAGGAAACGTGCAGGTTCGCCTCAGCGGACGCGCGCTGCAAGATGGAGCGACCGGAGATGTGATTTCGGTCGCTGCGGACTTGGGCAGGTCTAAGAGCTTCACGGGTACCGTGGCCGATGACGGCACGGTTCTTCTGACCCGATAAGGGAGTCCCATTATGCGCATCATGGCAGCCTTCATCAGTCTAATTCCGGTGCTCCTCTGGGCGGGCGCGCCCGCCCCTTCGATGTTTGCCGACCGCGTGGCGCGTCATGTGGGGGACGTGGTGACGATTCAGATTGTCGAAAACACCACCGCCACCGCCGTCGCCGGAACCAACACCAAAGAGGAATACGACGCCGGGCTTGAGGGCAGCGGCGCGGGCGGCCTCGATTTCATTCCGCTCTTTTCGGCCAGCGGTTCCAGCAAGAGCGAACACAAAGGCGACGGCCGCACGGTTCGTCAAGGCCGTCTCACCGGAGTCATTTCCGCCCGCGTCGTCGAAGTGTTTCCCAATGGAAATCTGCGCGTCGAGGGCCAGAAGACCCTCATCATCAACGGCGAGCGGCAGCTCACGGTTCTCACCGGTGTGGTGAGGCCCGAGGATATCAGCCCCGGCAACATGATCCGGTCGGATCTCATCGCCGACGCGGAGATCACTTTCAAAGGCAAGGGCGTTCTGGCCAACACCGAACGTCCCGGAATCTTTGCGCGAATCTTCGATTGGTTTTTCTAATATGCGCCATCTCATCGCCATTTCTCTAATCCTTGCGCTGTCTTCTGCAGCGTGGTCGCAGGTGCGCATTCGCGACCTGACCGCCTATCCCAACACCGCCAGTTCGGCTCTCACCGGCTACGGTCTGGTGGTCGGGCTGGCCGGATCGGGCGACGGCAGCAAGTCCACCTTCACGCCGCAGGCCTTTGCCAGCATGCTGCGAGGCTTCGGTCTCGAAGTGGACCCCACCGCCCTCAAGCTGAAAAACGTGGCGGCGGTCATGGTCACCTGCGAGATCAAGGCCGGTTCGCACATGGGCGCGCGCTGCGATGCGCTGGTGTCGTCTGTCGGTGACGCGACCAGCCTGCAAGGCGGCACGCTTTTGCGTACGGTCCTCCACGATCCGTGGGGCAAGCCGGTGGCCGAGGCGCAAGGTCCTCTCTCCATCGGCGGCTTCAACTTCGAATCGGCCGGTTCGCGCGTGTCGCGCAATCATGCGGTGGTGGGCCGCATTCCCGAGGGTGCGTTGCTCTACGAAGACGCGGCGCCGCTGCCCATGCCCACCGATTCCTTCATCCTCAGTTTGAAGCGGCCGGACCTTCAGCTGGCCGTGCGCATTGCCGATGTGATTGACATAAACTATCCCGGCCTGGCGGACGTTGCTGATCCTGCCACGGTGGTGGTGCACGTGCCCGGCGCCATCATCACGACCACCGAGCGTTTCATGTTTCAGGCCGACGTCGGTGAGCTGACGGTCACGCCCGTGGCCTCGGATCGCGTGGTCATCAACGAGCGCACCGGCACCATCGTGGTGGGAGCGGCGGTCATCTTGCTGCCCGCCGCGGTGGCCCACGGCAATCTCACCGTGGAGATCAGCGAGCGCGCGGCGGTGAGCCAGCCGCAACCGCTGGCGCAGGGTCAAACGGTGGTCGAACGGCAAAGCCGCATCTCGGTGGAGAACGCGGGAACCGGTTTGCTGGAGATGACCGGCGCCGCCTCCGCCGGAGACGTGGCCCGCGTGCTCAATTCCCTCGGCGTCACCCCGCGCGACATGATCGCCATTTTTCAAGGACTCAAGGAAGCGGGCTCGCTGCAAGCCGAGCTGGTGATCATCTGATGGAAAAAATCAATCTCGATAAGGCCGCGCTGCCGCTGCCCAAGGCGGCGCCCGTACTCAAGAATGCGCCGCCGGCCCACAAGCTCCGAGCGCAAGCGGAAAGCGCCGCCGAGCAGTTTGAGACGCTGATGGCCCTGCAGATGGTCAAAAGCATGCAGAGTTCTCTGGACAACGGCAGCATGCTCGGAGGCGGCGTGGCCGGAGACGCCTACAACGGGCTCGCCGAATGGGAGTTCGCACGGGTGCTGGCCCAGTCGGCGCACTTCGGCCTCAAGGAGCAAATCCTTCGGCAACTGCCCAAAGAGGAGGAGCGATGAAGTCCGTTCGCGGTGAGTTTATGCGAAAGTTAGGTTGCCTGAGGATCGAGCTGCAGCATCTCGACGAAGGCATGCGCACCAACGATCTGACCGACATCGAAAGCCGTTCGCGCGCCATCCAAGACCTGCTGCTCGATCTGGTCAAGCAGCAGCGCCGTTTGACGCGCGCCGAGCAGGCGACCTTGCGTCCCCGCTTCGCCGCCTTGCGCGAAGACGCTTTGCACAGCCTTGAAGTGGCGCGGCGCATTCTGGACGACAGCCTCGAAGCCATGCTTTGGCTGGTGAAGGCGGTGCAGGATGCGTCCGGCTACGGGCGCACGCCGCAGGGTACGTCCATCATCATTGATCGCAAGGCCTGACCCCCTATGAGTTCACTGAGCGATATTCTCAATACCGGTCGCCAAGCGCTGCTCGTGCAGCAGTTGGCGATGCAGGTGGTGGGACAAAACACCGCCAACGTCAACACCGAGGGCTACACGCGCCGCCGCCTCGATTTGTCCACCGCGCCGCCCTACGGTGGTTTTTCGGGGTGGGAAGCAGGCTCGGGCGTGGACGTGGAGTATCTGGGGCGCGTGCGCGACCGTCTGTTGGACGAACAAATCCGGCGCGGCGGTGCGGATCTCGGCTATTGGACGCAGCGCGACGACTTGCTCGGCAGAGTGGAAGAGATTTACAGTGAACTTGACGGCTCGGCGATCAGTGACCAGCTTCAGCAGTTCTGGGCGGCGTGGAGTGATCTCTCCAACCAGCCGGAAGACATGGCGGGCCGCATCGCGCTGCTGGAAAAGGCGCAGAGTCTGGCCTCGGGCGTGCGCCGGGTCTATGGGGAGTTGGCCTCGCGTCGCGATCAGGTGGACGCGCAGGTGGTGGCCGGGGTGGACGAGGTCAACGCGCTCACCTCCAGCATTGCCCGTCTCAACGTGCAGATCGTTCATGCCGAGACTTCGGGTCAGGAAGCGTCCGATCTTCGCGATGCCCGCGATCATGCCGTTGACCGCCTTTCGCAGCTCATGAACGTCACCGTCCAAGAGAATGCCGACGGCGCCGTCAACGTGTACAACGGCGGCCAGATTCTGGTGCAACTCGACCACAGCGTAAATCTCACCGTCAGCGCCGTCAACCGCAACGGATACGTGACTTCCGTCATCACCTACGGATCAAGCGGCGGGATGCTCAAGCTTGAGGGCGGCGAGCTCAAAGCGCTCATCGAACTGCGTGACGGCGACATCGGCCGGACCATGAACGACCTTGACCAGTTCGCCGTCACTCTGGCCTCGCGAGTCAACGAAGTCCATCGCACCGGTTACGGCTTGACCGACAGCAACGGCATCGAGTTCTTTGCCGCCGATGTCACCGGCGCCGCCGACTTCCGGCCGTCCGCGCTGGTGGTGGACGATCCGTCGCGCATCGCCACGGCGGCCGCGGCGGGCGCGCCCGGCGACAACTCCATCGCCCTGCAAATCGCCTCCATCCAAAACGAAAAACTCCTGCGCGACGGTCGAAGCACCTTGGACGAATTCTACCGCGACAGCGTACTGGCGGTGGGATCCAGCAAGTCCTACGCGGCCGGTCAGCTTCAGGTCGAGCAGGCATCCATGAGCAATCTTGAGAATCGCCGTCAGCAGATTTCCGGCGTCTCTCTGGACGAAGAGATGACCCGGCTGGTGCAGGTGCAGCAGGCCTACGCAGCCGCCGCCCGCATCATCACTACGGTGGATGAAATGATGCAGACCGTGCTGACCCTCGGCGCCGGCACGGCCTAAGGAGAGATCCATGCGCGTTTCGGAACTTCAGAGACATCAATCCTTCGTGCGCGGCATGGAAGACCGCGCCACGAACCTGCTGCGCATTCAGGAAGAGCTGGCCACCGGTCGCAGCCTGTTCACTCCGTCGGAAAACGTGCGGCACGCCGATCAGGCCCTGCGCTCGGAAGACGCGCTGGCCGCCGACGCTCAATACATGCGCAATATCGAGGACGGCCTCACTTCGGTTCAGGCGGCCGACGGGAAGCTGCAGTCTATCGTGGATCTGATCTCGGAAATCAACACGCTGGCTCTGGCGGCGGACAACAGCAGCCAGAACGCCGACGACCGCAGTAATACCGCGCTGCAAATTGACCAGAAACTCGAAGAGCTCATTCATCTGGTCAATGCGTCCGACGGCAATCGCTATTTGTTCGGCGGACACAACACCACCACTAATCCCTACACGGTGGTGCGCGATGCCGACGGGCGCATTCAGGGCGCAACCGCCAACGAGGAGAGCATTGCCGGTCGCATCTACCGCCGCATCGGACAAGATGAGGATCTGCAAATCAACGTGACCGGCGACCGGCTTTTCCAGCCAACCGGGTCGGCGGGAACGGACGCGGACATTTTCTACGTGATCGCCGCTCTGCGCGACACTATCGCCAACAACAATACGCCGCCGGCCGGATCCGAGGACACGCTGTCGAATGCTCATCTTCGGGAAGGGTTGGACGCGATCAGCGAGCGCATCGCCGAGCAGCAGACCTACTTGGGAGCTGTCGGTGATCGGCTGCAACGGACCATGTCCCGCCTTAAGGAGCGGGAGATTCAACTGACCGACAGCCTCGAGCAGGCGCAGGGCGTGGACATGACCAGTCTGGTCAGCCGCGCCTCGCTTGAGGAGACCACCTACAGTGCCTTGGCCGGAATGGGTTCAAAATTGATTCGTCAATCCCTCGTGGATTACCTTGGATAGGGAATATCATGCGCGCACTAATCACCGGCATCACCGGACAGGACGGCAGCTATCTGGCGGAACTCCTGCTGTCCAAGGATTATGAAGTCTTCGGAATGGTCCGCCGCTCCAGCCAGGACAATCTGGGGCGCATCGAACATTTGCGCACCCGCCTTCACATCCTGCACGGCGATCTGTTGGATCCGCACTCGCTGGAGAAAATTATGCGCGAGTGCCGTCCGCAGGAGGTTTACAATCTCGCCGCTCAGAGTTTCGTGCCGACGTCGTGGGAACAGCCCATTCTCACCGGCGAGTTTACGGCCCTCGGAGTCACGCGCATGCTCGAGGCCGTCCGCACCATAGATACTAACATCCGCTTCTATCAGGCTTCCTCGTCGGAAATGTTCGGCAAGGTGCGCGAGGTTCCGCAGCGTGAGAGCACGCCTTTCCATCCCCGCAGTCCCTACGGCGTCTCCAAAGTTTACGGCCATTACATTACCATTAACGCCCGCGAGAGCTACGGCTTGTTCGCCGCGTCGGGCATTCTCTTCAATCATGAGTCGCCGCGCCGCGGCAAGGAATTCGTCACCCGCAAGATCACCCGCGCGGCGGCGGCCATCCGCCTCGGCCTGAGTCGTCATCTCGAACTGGGCAACCTCGACGCCCGCCGCGACTGGGGATTCGCCGGAGACTACGTGGACGCCATGTGGCGCATGCTCCAGCAGGACACGCCCGAAGACTACGTCATCGCCACCGGCGAGACCCACACCGTGCGCGAGTTCTGCGAGCTGGCCTTTTCATATCTCGGTCTGGACTATCGCGACTACGTTCGCACCAACCCGGCCTTCGTGCGGCCCGCCGAGGTGGATTTGTTGGTGGGCGATGCCGGAAAAGCGGCCCGCAAACTCGGCTGGACGCCGTCCGTGCGCCTGCCGGAACTGGTGCGCATGATGGTGGAGTCCGATTTGGCGGACCTGCAGCACGGCTCGACGGAGTTTTCGCCGCGGGAGGAAACACAGAACCGGTCTCTGCGCCTCAATCCGGTGGTCCCCGCCGCCGATCCCGCGCCGGCAATGGAAGTGCACGCGGTCAAGTAGAATGCCCGCGCTGAACATCGGCGTGGATGTGCGCGGGTTGGAGATTGAGTCTTCGCTGCGTCGGGGCATCGGACGCTACGTGGTGAATCTCCTCCGCGCGCTGGCAGAAGGATGGGATCACCGCCTCGTTCTGCTCGGGGACTGGCCGCCGTGGGACGTGCGCCACCTCGAAGGGCTGCTGCGCTTTCCGAACGTCGGCTACGCGACCTACAGTCCGTCTTTCACCGACGAGGTGGATGTTCTTCTTCTCACTGACCCTTCGCCGGTTCTGGTCGGACGGAAGCTCGTGCCCTTCCCGCTCAACGGGATTCCTTGCGCGACGATCTTCTACGATCTGATCCCGCTGGCGTTCCGCGAGAAGTATCTGGACAGGAATCCCAAGCTGTGCGCGGAGTATCTGGCGCGTCTGGAGGAACTCAAGCTCACGGCCGCCGTTTTCCTGACTATTTCCGAATTCGTTGCCACCGATCTGAACGAGAGGCTCGCCATTGAGCGCTCTCGTCTGGTGCCGATTCTGGGGGGACTCGACGAGGCTTTTCGTGATCCGCCAAACGTCACGGACGTTCGCAGCACTCTCGACCGGCTGGAGATTCGCGGCCGCTATTTCTTCTACACGGGGGGCGCGGACTTCCGCAAAAATCTGGCTGGCCTGCTGCTGGCCTTTCAGGCGGTTCGCGCACAAGGTCATTCCGATCTTGAGCTCGTCCTGGCCGGCGAGATCGGCCAAGTCTGGTTCAAGAGACTGGAACGCGAATCCAGCGTCCCGCTGACCGTGAATGTCCGTCCTCTGGGCTACGTCTCGGATGAAGATCTGAGACACCTGTATGCGGGGGCGACCGCTTTCGTCTTCCCGTCACTGTACGAGGGCTTCGGCCTGCCCGCGCTCGAGGCGATGGCCTGCGGCTGCCCGGTGATTGCATCGGACGGCAGCTCGCTGCGTGAAATTGTCGGGGATGCGGGCCTGCTGGTGAATCCGCAGTCGGTGGATGACATCGCTGCGGCCATGAAGCGGCTTGCGGAAGACCCGGCTCTAAGCGCTTCGCTGCGTGAGCGCGGTCGCGAACAAGCGCCGCGGTTCTCTTGGGAGGACGTGGCCCGCCGAAGCGAGTCGGCCTTGTGCGCGATCGCGAAACCCTCGCCCCGGTCCACGGCCCGGCCGCGCAAGATGCGCGTGCTCATTCAAAACCGCAACAACGCGTTCATCGCTCCCGGCGGCGATACTCTGGTCATGGAAGAGCTGTTCCGCGAGTTGCGTTCCCGCGACGTGGAGGTGGACGTCGCCGCCGGAAAGCCGGATCTTCGCGACGTGGATGTGGTCCATTTGGTGAACCTGACCGTGCGCAGTGTCGCCGAGGAAGTGGCCGCCAACGCCCGGAGTCAGCAGGTTCCCTACGTCGTTACCACGCTCTTTGAAGACTGGCCATTGTACGTCGAGCGCTCGTTTGCGGCATTTCGTCTCTTTGACGACTATGTGAGCGGCGGGCGCGATGAAGCGCGGTTCCGTGAAGGTCTGCGGTGTCTGCGCAATTTGCCGCTCGGACCGGAAGTCGGCTGCCGCGAGGTCGCCGAGAATGCCGCCGTGCTGTTTGCCTGCGGAGAATCCGAAGCGGAGCGGCTGCGAGCTGCGTATCCGGCAGCCGATGACTGCGTCCATGTTGTGCCCTTCGGCATCCGGCCCTACGCGGATATTAGTGAGCAGAACAAGAGCATGGCCCGCGAAATAGTCGGCTTCGAACGCTTCATCCTCTGCTGCGGGCGGCTGGAAACGCGCAAGAATCAACTGATGCTGCTCAAGGCGATGCAGGACAGTGATCTGCCCATCGTCTTTCTGGCGGGCGGCTTCACCTATCAAGTGGCGTATGCCGATCTGGTCACGCGCTTTCCGTCGCGCGCGCCGGTCAAGATTCTCGGGCGGCAGGGTAAACCGTTCCTGTGGAATCTGATGGCGGCAGCCGCGGCGCACGTGCTGCCCAGTTGGTATGAACTGCCCGGGCTCGTCACCCTCGAAGCGGCGGCGGCCGGCACCTCCGTGGTGGTTTCGGATTGGGGCTCCATCCGCGACTATCTGCCGGAAGGTCTGGTGCACCTCTGTCAGCCCGATGACCCGGACTCGATTCGCCGCGCCGTGGAAGCCGCTCTAAAGGCCGGTCCCAACCCAGAGGCGCAGGCCAGAGCCGAGTCATTTACTTGGGACAGATTTGGAGAGGCCACTTACGCCGCCTACGAGCGGATTCTGAGCCGTCATGAGCGACCGGTTCGATCCCAAGACTTGAGTGAACAGAAATCTGAGAAATACGTTACGCCGGAGGTTAACATGCCGTCACCGACCGCTAAGCCGCATTCCTTTGACGTGTCCATCATCATGCCCGTTTACAATCACGCGCAGTTGACGCGCGAGTGTCTGGAAGCGTTGGCCGCCACGCAGGATCAGTGCACCTATGAACTCATCGTGGTGGACAATCACTCCACGGATGAAACGCCGCAGCTCCTGCAGGCCGTGGAGGGCGACGTGACCGTTCTGCGCCAGCCCGTCAACCGCGGTTTCGCCGCCGCCTGCAACGTCGGCGCGCGGGTGGCCAGCGGGGAATTCCTCGTCTTCCTCAACAACGACACTCGTCCGTTTTCGGGATGGCTGGACGCTCTCATTGCCTGCGCTCGACAGGATGCCACCATCGGTGCCGCCGGCGCCAAGCTGCTCTACCCGGAAGGCGACGTTCAGCACGCCGGCATCGCGTTCAATGACCGCCGCGTGCCTTATCACATCTTCCAGCATTTTGCGGCCGATCATCCCGCCGTCAACGAGACGCGCGATATGAAGGCGGTCACGGCCGCCTGTATGCTCGCTCCGGCTTCCGTCTTCACCGAGCTCGGTGGTTTCGATGAAGGCTACCGGAATGGATTCGAGGACGTGGACTTCTGCCTGCGGCTCCGACAAAAAGGCTATCGGGTGGTGTACGATCCGAAGTCCGTCGTGGTGCATCGCGAAGAAACCAGCGACGGCCGCAAGGATCACGACCGCGAGAATCTCGAGCGCTTCGTGAATACGTGGTCGAAAGTGATCGCGCCCGATGAAAACGAATACCTGCAGCGGCACGGCTACGCCATCATTTGGCAGGATGGAGTCGGCAGTTATCACATGGTCGAACCGCTCATCGTGCAGACGGGATCTCGTCCCAGCCTGCAAGAGGCGCGCGAGTTGTACGCATCAGGCAAGCTCGAGGAAGCCGCCGCCATGCTGCAAAGGGTGGTGGAAGACCGCCTCGTTCTTGGCCGCGAGGACGCTTTTGAAACTTGGCAGACTCTCGGCAATTGTCTGGCCGGCCTCAAGCGCGCGGACGAGGCCGAGCGCGCCTACCATGCGGCCATCAAGCTGAAGCCGGACTCCGAGCGTCCCTATCTCGGTTTGGGAGCGGTGGCCATGCTGCAAGAGAACTGGCAAGCGGCCATGTACGGTTTCATGATGGCGCTCGCCGCCAACCCCGACACCATGAAGGGCGAGTTCGGAGTCGGTCTGTCGCTGGCCGCGCGTAACATGCACGAGGATGCCAACGCTCATTTCAGCCGCGTGCTGGAACGTGAACCCTACAACGCCGAGGCGCTCTTCTATCTCTATCGCAGCGCCATGGAGAGCGGTCAGCCGCATTTGGCGATTGAGCCGATTGAAAAGTACCTCGCGCGCTTCCCGGAGGACAACAACTTCCTCTTCAACCTGTGCGGCGCCTATTGGAAGGCCGGCGAGCTAACGCGCGCCACGGACTTGTGCCGGCAGGTTCTGGATCGTGATCCTCAGCATGCCGCCGCACGCGACGTGATGGAACACTTGAAGACCACGACGCTCGTTCATGCGTGACATCGCCGTGATCCAATGGTCTCGCCTCGGAGACGTATTGCAGACGCGAGGTCTGCTGCGCGCGCTGGGGCGGGCTCACGCGCCGGCGCGCCTGACGCTCTTTGCGGATGCGCGTTACGGGGAGATCGCGCACCGCCTGCCCGAACGGCCGGAGTTTTGTCCGGTCAATCTGAGTGATTGGACGGGCGCGGCCCGGCATGCGTCCTCGCAGGCGGAATTCTTGCGGCGCGCGTCCGATCTTCTGCGGGCTTACGACAAGGTTATTTTCGACGACATTTACGTGCTCACGCGTTCGCCCGCGGCCGTGTTCTTTGCAAATCTACTGCGCGCCGAACGGACTCACGGATACTGCTTTCGAGACGGTCGCCTCATCGTGCCCGGGCAGATTCGATGGCTCGAAGAGCGCTTCGCTGAGCGTCTGCCGCCGCCGGTTCATTTGACTGACCTGTGGGCCACGCTCGCGCCATGCGATGTGGTACCGGACTGGCCTCCGGCTCTAAACTGGGAAAAGCCGGGAACGGCGCGCGAACGCGCACCGTCGAAACAAATCGCGTTCTTGTGCGACGCCGGTGAGGCTTACCGCCGTATTCCTGAATCGTGGTTGGCGGGACTCGCCCGGCAGATTCTCACCGAATCGCAAAGCCGGGTCGTGCTGTTGGGACAGGGCGCACCTTCGGAAGACGAAGAGCTTTCCGCTATGGTGCAGAGTACCAACGGGCGCATGGCCGATTTGCGCGGGCGAACCAACATCACGGAATTGTGTGCTCAGCTTGAAAATTGCGGCGTGGTGGTGGGACCGGACACCGGCGGACTGCATCTGGCCGCCGCGCTGAATGTTCCGGTCATTGGGTTGTACTTCGGCGGCGCGGCCGCGTCGCACACCGGGCCCTACGCTGCGCAAGCGATGGTTCTGGAGAACCCCACGTGGTCGGAGCGTGAGCGCAGTAACATGGCGGAACTCATTTGCGCTGTGCTCGCTGGTGATGACGTCTCCAGCGCCGCCCGTGGGATTGGAATCCTCGCGCCGCGCTTGGACAACTTCGGTCTCGTTTTCGCACCATGCGGCGTGCCCGCACTCTCGCACGAGGTGACCGCGGTGCGCCGGGAGTTCTTCCAGCGCTTCGCGAGACCCGTAACTACCCCGGCCACCGGAGTAGCAAACGATGCGCGAATGAGCGATCTAACTGTGATTGTCCCCGAATGCGGAGCGACGTCCTACACCGACGAACTCTTGCCCGACTTGGAAAAAGAGTCGGGTGGCGAAGGGGAAATCATTCTCGTCTGCAGCGGCTTCTCGGCCTCGCGCTCGGCCGCGGCTCTCCCGAGGAACGCGCGCTGTGTGCGTGTTCCGGAATCCCTGACTTTCGCCGCGGCCTGCAACCTCGGCGCCCGAAAAACCGACAAGAAGTGGCTGCTCTTTCTCAACAACGATACGCGTTTGCCGTCTGATGCGCTGCGGATGCTCCTTGCCGAGGCGGATGAGAACACACTGCTGTCGCCGCTCATCCGCTATCCCGATGGGCTGATTCAGAATGCCGGTGTCCGCCTTTGCGATGAGCGGGTGATCGAGATCGGCCACGGCCGGCGGGAAGTGGAAGAATCCCTCGCGCCCGACGCCGTTTCCGCTGTAGCACTGCTCATCTCTCGCGCCGCCTTCGAGCGTCTGCACGGCTTCGACGAGACCTACCGCAACGGCTACGAAGATCTTGATTTGTGTTTGCGCGCCGCAGAATCGGGGTACAAGATTCGCGTTAGCTCGGGTATAAGTGTCGTGCATTTCCGCGGGGCCTCGCCGGGCCGCTTCAATCATGAGGACTCCAATCATGCCCTCTTTGTCGAAAGATGGCGTCAGCGATTACGCAGACCTTCGCCGCAAAGGCATGTGGTTTTGCCCGCGATGGCCGTACCCGAGCTGGTGATCGTTTCGGATGAGCCTATAGAAGCGGCCGGAAGCCGTTTGCGATGGATTTGGCCGCTGGACCGTTGCGGTCTTCGCTTCGAGCGCGACTTCCATTGGCTGTGCACGTCGGATGAGACTCTGTCGCCGGTGGAAACATCCCGGTGTTTGGCACGCGCCCGCACGGTGATCGTCTTTCGTCCGCTGAGCTCCGCTTCCGTGCGCCGAGCGGTCGTGAAGTGCGTGGCCCGCGGCGAAGCGCGGCTGTGGGTGGATTCTGACGATCTCTTTCTCGGCAGGTTCAGCGATTCGTCGCCGCGAGCGCAAGCGTGGCGCTCTGTCGAGGGCGGTTTCCACGAACTCCTGACGCGCGCGGATGTGATTACTGCCAGCACCGCCGAGCTGCAAAGGCATCTGCATGCGCAAGGCTTCAAGGCGGCGCTTCTCGAGACACAACCGAGTATTCATCAACTCGCGCCTGAAACCGGCACGACGCATGATGTCCGGAAATTCGTTATCGGTTTCTTCGGCACACCGTCCCACTTGATTGATTTGGGCAACGTGCTCCCGGCGCTGGAAACGGTGATCGAACGCCACACACATTCTTGGTTTTATTGGTGGGGGTGTCGTCCGGGTGATCTGGCCTATCATCCCCGCGTGCGTCAGGGCGGGCCGGCAGTCAAAGACTATGAAGCGCACCTCGCCCGTCTGCATCACTTTGGTTTCGACGCAACCGTGGTACCGCTGCTCGACTCGCCTTATGCGCGGGCCAAGAGTCCGGTCAAGTTCTTTGAGTACGCGCTGGCCGGAGTACCCGCTGTCTATTCCTCGCTTCCGCCCTATGTGGATGCCGTGCAGGATGGACGAACCGGACTTTTGGCCGACGACTCCACCGCCGCGTGGGTTCACGCGCTCGAAACGCTGCTGAATGACGCTCAACTGCGGGAACGCATCGCCGGCGAGGCGCGCCGCGAAGTTCGCGCGCGTCTGGATAATGAGAAAGTCCACGCGACATTCAAACAGATTCTGACGAGTTTGCTGAATCACCGAGCTAGAGATGCTGCTCCTGTGTGCGGCTTGGAGTGTCCGGCATGAGCCGCGACGATACGCTGGCGGAGTATCGCATCCTGAGAACGCGCTGCGGTGTTCCCACGGCCGAGCACGTGCCCAGCGGCATCCTGCTGCACAGCCGGGTGGATCCCCTTGCCGAGGCGCGCGAAATCGCGGCGGAATACACGGGTAGCTGCGCGGATAGCACCGTGCTGCTCGGCGGCGGCCTCGGTTATCTGGCGGAAGCTCTGGCCGAAAGCGGCGGCACATCGCACCAAGTGTTCGTGATCGAACCGGATGCGGCATTGCTGCAATTGGCCCGAACGTGTCGTGGCGATGCGCCGTATTTCTCGTCGCCGCGTATCCATCGCATTGTCGCAACGGCACCGCAGATGGCGGCGGCGCGTATGAGCGGCATCGTCAGCACAGCGCAGCTTGTGGTGGCGCCCTACTTCGAGAGAATCGCCGCGCAGTTGCCGTCTCCGCTCACGGGATTGGTACAAATGCTTCGCGCCGAGCGGGTCTCACGCGTGGTCTATGATACCATGCTAAACGAGCATTGCCGCGTGAATCATGAGCGGCTGAGCGCACTGCCGGGCGTCCGTGGCATCCGTTTTCAGGCCGGAATGAAAGTGGTTGTGGCCGGAGCAGGGCCCAGTTTGGACGAGTGTGTGCAGACTCTTCGTCGTCATCGTTCGCGGTTTGTGTTAGTGGCTGTCAGTGGCGCTGTGCCGCCGCTGCGCGCCGCGGGAATTGATCCCGACTGGGTGGTTGCGCTCGAGGGCAGAGAGGCGGTCGTGAACGACCTTGCGGACTTGCCGCGGGGAATCCCCACGGTGGTGTTCGAGTCCACTCATCCGGAAATAACGCGCGCCGCTCAAGGACCACTCTTTTGCGGTGCAAGTCTTGAGACTCGCGGCGGCACCACGCTCATTCCTGCTCTCGATTTTGCCCTCCAGTCTTCGGCGGAGGATGTGATTCTCATAGGGGCGGATCTTGGATATGGCGATCGCCTCTACGCGTCGGGCGCGCGGCGCGAGACAACAGGCGAGAGTGTGCTCTCGAATGTGCCACCTAAGTTTCTTGCCATGCGCGCCGCGCTGGAAAGTCTGCTGGAGCGAAAGGTGAGCGGTTCACAAAAAGTCTTTCACGTTCTGCGCGCGGCGCCTGTTCTCCGCGGTACGCGGCGAATGCAGCCGATGGAACTCGACGCCGCGCTTGCTCCGCTCTTGACCGCAAAGGAGACCGTGTGAACGCGGTAGACGCGATCGAACGCTATCTGGCGGACAGTCTCAGCCGGTGCGCCGTCGCAGAGGCGGGTGATCTGCCCACCGAACGCGCCCGCGACGGTCAGCCCACGCTGACCTCTCGCGGCTTTCGCCTTCACAGCGCCGTGAATCCAATGGCCGAGGCCGATCAGCAACTGGCCGAGATTACCGATGAACTGCGCACCGCAATCCGCAAGGCGGACGGCGGGGATTTCACCATTCTCATCTTCGGCCCGGGGCTTGGCTATCTCCTTCGTTCGCTTCAAGCGTTGCTTCAAGAAGAGCATGTCGAGTGCAGCGTCCGCGTCGTGTGCGTCGAGGCCGATCCCGAGGTCGCGAAGAAAGCGCTGCAACTGCGTGTGTGGGAATCCGCTGACGTGCCCGTGACGTGGATCGTGGGCAACGAGGCCCTGCGATCACTGAGCGACATGGTGAGCGGCCCGCACTTCTGCATCACCGTCACTTCCGGTTTTCGGCTGAACAAGGAATCCTATGAGCCGCTGATGGCTTCACTCATGGGCCGGGTCGCGGCCGAGCGGCCGATGCGCATTCTTGTTCCCACGCCCCTCTATGGCGGCTCTTTGCCCACGGCACTTCACTGTGCCGAGGCCTTTCGCGAGATCGGGCATCAAGTGGAGCTGCTGGATTTCAGCGAATACTACGGACTCTTTCGACTCGCGGACTCGGTCACCCATGATGCGCGGCATACGCGGGCGCTGCAGAATCTACTGACCACGTTTTTGGCCGAGACCGTCGTGGCCAGAGCGCTCGACTGGCGGGCCGACTTGGTGTGGGCGGTGGCGCAGAGTCCGCTCCTGCCGCCGGCGCTGCAAGAACTGCGGCACGAAGGCATTCACTCCGCTCTCTGGTTTGTGGAAGACTTTCGCATCTTCAGCTATTGGCGCGAACTCGCGCCCTATTTCGATGCGGTGTTCACCATTCAACGCGGAGAATTCCACGATGCGCTTCGTTCACTGGGCGTGCGCAACGTGATGTACCTGCCATGCGCGGCCAATCCACGGGTGCACACGCCACCGGTTCTGACTGAGGAAGACCAGCGACAATTCGGCGCTGACGTCTCCTTTGTCGGTGCAGGGTATCACAATCGCCAAAGTCTCTTCGCTCGTCTCAGCTTGCCGGGAATGAAGATTTGGGGGAACGACTGGCCGAAGGATTGCGCGGTCTTTTCGCTCGTGCAGGAGAACGGAAGGCGGGTCAGCACCGAGGAAACGGCCAAGATTTACGGCGCCAGCAAAATCAATCTCAACTTGCACAGCTCGCCTCACCATGAAGAGGTGAATCCTCACGGCGATTTCGTCAATCCGCGCACCTTTGAGATCGCCGCCTGCGGGGCGTTTCAGCTCGTGGACCATCGCGCCGAGTTGGGGGAGCTCTTCGCCGCAGGGGATGAGCTGGCGGTGTTCCGCAGCGGGCGCGAAATTGCGCCGCTGGTCAAGCACTATCTGACTCACGAGGAGGAACGCCGGGACATGGCGGAGCGCGCCCGGCAGCGCGTTCTCCGCGAGCACACCTACGTGCATCGCATGCAAACGGCTTTGCGTTTCTGCGAGGAGCGGATGCCGCGGCTGGCGCAGCGCCAGCGCGGACCGAGCTACGTCTCCACCCTCAAGGCGGCCGCGGCGGACGACGCGGAGCTCCTCGAATTTCTTTCCGGCTTTCCCGAGGATCAAGAGATCACGCTGGACGAGATTGTCTCGCGCATTAAGGTCGGGAGCGGAACCTTGTCGCGGGCGGAGGGCATCTTTCTGCTGATGAAGGAATTTCGCGACTGGGGCAGGGAAAAGGGCGTGATCCAATGAACGCGGAACACATAGTCGTCGTCAACTTCACGCGCATGGGCGACCTCGTACAGAGCGGCCCCTTTCTGCGCTCTCTCAAGGCTGCTCATCCCCGCGCGCGACTGACGACGGTAGTGTTCAACGCTTTTGCCGACGTCGCCCGGCGATTGCCGATGGTGGATGACGTCGTCGTGTTCGACGTGGATCGGTGGGTGCCGTTACTCGACGCCGGGCGCGGCGACCTGCAATCCGCCTATGCCGAGGCGACGGACTTTCTCGGTGACTCGCGCCTGAGCGATGTGGACGTGCTCTACAACCTCGCGCACACGCCTCAGTCGGCCACCTTATGCGCCTTGATGCGCCCGCGGCAAGCACTCGGGCGAATTCGCCTCGACGACGGTCAGATGATCGTGCGCGGCGAGTGGTTCAACTACCTCTTCAGCATCATGGACGAGCGGACGTTCAATCCGTTCAATCTTGTCGAGATTTGTCTTCGTGCGGGGTCCGGCAGCGGTGCGGCTCATGCGCTCGAGCTTCGCCTGTCCGACGAGGATCGCCGCGCTG
Source organism: bacterium (assembly GCA_026394155.1). Taxonomy (GTDB): domain Bacteria; phylum Electryoneota; class RPQS01; order RPQS01; family RPQS01; genus RPQS01. The sequence continues at coordinate 23,471 of JAPKYT010000112.1, forward strand.
CCGCGCGCCTCTTGCTCGAGGCGGGGATTCGACCGGATGGGCGCTACGTCGTGTTTCAACCCGGTGCCAGCAGCCGTTCGCGTCAATGGCCGCCCGCCTATTTCGCGCAGCTTGCCTCTTTGCTGCACACGCGAGGCTTCGCGATGGTCGTGGTCGGGTCACCCGCGGAAAAGCCGCTCGCTGAGAGCATCATTTCACTTTCGCACCAGCAGGCCGTCTCGCTGGTCGGCCAAACGGACGTGGGCACGCTGGCGGCGGTGTTGGAAGGCGCCCACCGTCTGGTGAGCAACGACACCGGAACCATTCACCTCGCAGCGGCGGTCGGCACGCCGAGCATCGGCATTTATCTTGGCCCCGCCGCCGCCAAAGACACCGCGCCCTATGGCAACGGCCACGTGGTGATCGAAGCTGATCTGCCGTGCGCGCCCTGCGGCTACCGCGATACGTGTCAGACATTCTCGTGTCACCGCCGAGTCACCGTGGACGCCGTTTTCCGCCTGTGCATGGCGAACGAGCAGAGCCTTGATGAGACGGCTCGAACACTGGCGGGAATGCGCGTTTACCGGACGCAGGTGGACGGCCGGGGTGAGTTCTCGCTCAAAACGCTGAATGATGCCGTCACCGGTCCCGACTTCGCGCTGCTGGACTTCTATCGGATCTTCTGGGACAATCTGCTGAAGGCAAAGCCGGCCCGCGCAGACAGGTTGAACGCTCCGCGCGCCGAAGCCCGACCCGCATGGCGGCAAGGGGCCGAGAGCTTGAGAACTATTCTGGAATCGGCCGAGCGTTGGCTCTTCGCGCTCCTCGAGGAAGCGCGGAAACCGGCTGCGGACGTGCGTCGTCTGTCGAGTCTTCTGCAAGGAAGGATCGCCGTGCAGAACGACCTGCGCCGGCACGCCGAGAACTTTCCGCAACTGTCTCCGGTCTCGCGTTATCTGCTCGTCCGTCTGGTCTCCGTGCGAACCGGCGTGCTGCGTGAGCACCTCGAAGACATGAGCAGTCTGCTCGAGACTTACGAGAATGCCGTGGCACTCCTGACGACGGCTTCCGCCGTCAGGATCACCGAGCGGAGGGAGCATGTCGCAACCGCTTAAGATTCTCGTGCTGAGCATCACGCGCCTCGGCGACATCGTGCAGTCCATTCCGTTCTTCCGGCGGCTGCGGCTGCGTCATCCGCAGTCCGAAATACACGTGCTGGTGGAAGCGTGCTTCGCCGATGTGATGCACCTCGTGCCCGAGGTGGATCGCGTGCGCACCGTGCGGCTCGAAGACTTGATCCCTAACTTGGCTTCGGGAAGGCTGCACAATCTGGGCGAAGCCACGTCATTCTATCGCCGGCTGATCGCGGACCTGAAGGCGGAGAATTACGGCGAGGTGTGGAACCTCACGCACACCCGGCCCTCCATGGTGCTGAATTTCCTGCTGGCCGGCGAGCACGGCCGGGGCGTGACTCTGGATGCTTATGGTCTTCAGCGCGTGAATTCGCCGTGGCTTATGTACTTCTTCGCGACCAATCTGGCCCGTCCGTGGTGCCAGTTCAACTTGGTGGACATTTACGCCAATTGCGTGAGCGGAGTGGATTGGCAAGCCGGTCGCGATCTGTCGTTTCGCGCCGACGCGGTCCCCCAACGCGAGAGTCGCTCGGGTTCGGCCCGCGCGCGCATCGCGCTCCATGCGGGCGCTTCGCAAAAATCCAAGCAGTGGCCGGTGGAAGCTTTTCGCGCTGTGGCCGAGCGGCTGGCGCGACACTCCATCGTTGAAGTCGTTCTCATCGGCGGGCGGCGAGATGCGGACATGGCCGCGGCCTTTCGCGGCCTTCCACGCGTCGTCAACGCTATCGGCCAAACGAGTGTGCCCGGACTGGCCTCGCTGCTGTCATCCTGCGACCTGCTGATCAGCAACGATTCCGGGCCGATGCACGTGGCCGCGGCGGTGAAGACGCCCGTCATCGCCATCACGATCGGCAGCGCGCTGGGAAGCGAAACCGCTCCCTATGGCGAGGGGCACTTCGTGATTGAACCCGACAGTCCGTGCTTCCCGTGCTCGCCGCAGCATCCCTGCACTGACACGGCCTGCGCGTCGCGTGTTTCGGCGGATGCCGTCGCCGCCTTGGCCGAGTGGCATCTCGGCCGGCGCAGTGCTCCACCGCCGGATGATTTGGCGGGGGCGCGAGTCTACCGCACCGGATTCTCGCCGCGCGACGGATGTCTCGAGCTTGCGCGACAGTTCAGCGCCAGACCCTTCGAGCGCGACGAACTGCACAAGCTCATGCGTCCGGCGTGGTTGTCCGTGCTCGAAGAGCGGCCTCTCGAAATGCCGCCCGGTGAAGCTCATGATTCTGCCGATCTCGCGGCGAGGGCGCTGGCCGCCGAGCCGGTGGCGCGCGAGTTGCGCGGCACCGCCCGCCAGCTCGAGCATGCCGCCGCGCACGCCTCGGGCAAGCTGCGAACCATCGAGAACCTCGGTACTCTGATGCGCCGCCGGGAAGAGGAACTGGCGCGAATTCTCGGCGGGCACGGCTTGCTGAAAAGTCTGCTCGCCTACGTGACCGTCGCCCGCGCCAGCCTGACGGCGGATGATCTCGGCGCGCAGGCGCAGGAGACGGCGGCCATCTACGACCGCCTGATCCGGCTTCTTCAACCCCTGTTTCAGGCCTCGAAAACAACCTCATCCGATAAGGCTACAGTCACCTCTTTGACCGAGGATACTCATGAAGATCTCTCTCAACGGACTTGATCTGACTCGGACCGCCGAAGGCGACCAGACGGTCGAACAAGTGCTCTCCGAGCTGCGCGAGGAAATCCGCCGGAGCGGGAAAGTGATCACCCAGGTGGCGCTCGACGGCCGCCCACTGGTCAACGGCTGGCAACGCCGGCAGCGCCTCGCCTCGCCGGTGTCCCTTGTCCAGCGGCTCGATCTCACGGTTGAGGAACCGCAACGTCTCCGTGACCAGACCCTGCAGGATGCCGCCGCTCTCATGGAGCGCCTGCACCGGCAGGCCAAGCCGCTGGGGCGCAAGTTCCGCGTGGGCGACGAAGTGGCCGCCAACAACGAGCTGGCCTCTTTCCTCGAGGATCTGAAGCTGATCATGTCGGGTCTCGACCTCTCGACGCGCTCCATCGTTGACCGTTCCCCGACTTCAGCCCGGCAGCGCCTCCTGGACTCGGCGGGACAGCTCTTGCCCACCTTGGACCGCATCTACCGCGCTCAGGCACGGGGCGATTACACCGCCATCGCCGACGAGGTGGAGTACGATCTGCGCGACCAAATGGCCGGCTGGAAGGACGTGGTGGCCGAAGCTCGCCGCTCCCTTGACTCGTTGCCGCAGGTTTAATGGCAAGTTACCGTCTGCGGCCGGGAAAAGGCGTGTCGCGCTTGCAGAAAAATTAAAGTTTCCTGTCCCGGTTTCCGATACTAAGAGTGAACGGAATCGTAGCCGTGCATCGAAGGAATCGTGAAACCACAGGAGTAGGCTGCCATGCCAAAGGGACACGGACTCAGAGCCCCCAGACATTTCTCCATCGGCCAGGTGCATGCGATCACCGGCATCCCCAAGCCGACCATTCGCTACTGGGAAAAGGAGTTTGGCGATTTCCTCCAACCGCTGCGCACCACCGGCAATCAGCGCCGCTATGATGAAGAGGCCATCGCCGATCTGGAGAAAATCAACTACTTGGTCAAGGTGCAGGGGTACACCATCGAAGGGGCGCGCCGCAAGTTGGATCTGCTGCGCAAAATTGAGAAGACCGACGTACCGGCTTCCGACCCCATCGCCGAACTGGCCAAGGCTATGTCCGAGTACCTGCTGAAAAAGCTGGTCAAGGAGTAGAAGAATCTGAAACGGGAATATCAGGAGATCTCGAACCTATGAGCACGCGGATCAATCACAACCTGCTGTCGCTGAGCGCCCAACGAGCCCTGTGGACGACTCAGAGCGACCTCGATAAGGCGGTCCAACGATTGTCCAGCGGTCTGCGCATCAACTACGCCTGGGACGATCCGACCGGCCTCGGCATCTCGGAGAGACTCCGGGCCTCCATCGCCGGCATGGCCGAGGCGGAGAAGAACGCCAACTACGACGTCAACATGATGCAAACGGCGGAAGGCGCGCTGGGGGTCATTGATGAGAAGCTCATCCGCATGCGAGCCATCGCCATCCAAGCGTCGAACGGCGTGCTGACCACTCTCGACCGGCAGGTGGCCAACGTGGAGTTCCAGCAACTCAAGAGCGAACTCGACCGCATCGCCCGCACCGCCAACTACAACGGCTTCTATCTTCTCGACGGCAGCCGCGCGGCGGCTTCGGCCAGCACCGACACCACCATGGCTCTGGGCTTCAACGGGGTGTCCACCGCCGCCAGCGCCACCGCCGTCAAGTTCCACATCGGTGAAAGCAACACCGTCGGTCAGGACTACTACTACATCAACATCGCGGGCATGACCGCCTCGGCGCTGGGCATCGAGGGGCTCGAAATCTCCACCACCGCCGGCGCCCAGACCGCGGTCGAGAACATCATTGACGCCATCAACTCCAAGGACGTGACGCGCACCTTCCTCGGTTCGATGGTCGAGCGCCTGCAGAACACCATTCTCAATCTCAAGGTGCAGGCCGAGTCGGCCACCGCCTCCGAATCCACCATTCGCGACGCGGACTTCGCGGCCGAAATGTCGAACTTCACGCGCGCCCAGATTCTCATGCAGACCGGCGTCAGCATGCTGTCCACCGCCAACTCGGTCCCGCAGATCGTGGCCCAGCTCGTCGGTTGATGAAACGAAATTCAAACGGCGTCCAGCACCGCCAACCCGTGGGAGAGCCGCGCATGACTCCTGCATCGTCCCGCAACCGTACCGCCTATCGGACGGCCGGCAGTCTGCGCGGCGTACTCCGCGAGTTGTTCAACCTGTCGCTCACGCAGGCTGAGGCGTTGGATCGCGAAGATTACGACCGGCTGGAAGAGCTCGTGGCGAAAAAATCCACTCTCTTCCCGCTGCTGAAAACGGCGGCGGACGTGGCCGAAACGCGCGGCTGGAAACTGCACGATCCGTCCACCTATCCCGCCGACGAGGCCTGCGCCGCGCTCTTGCGCGAGTCGGCCGATCTCAGCCGCCGTTTGCAGGCCCATGAAAAATACGTTCTCGGTCAGATGCTCGCCCGCCGCAATCAGGTCGGCGAGCGTTTGGACGCGCTAATGATGAAGCGGCAGGCCGCCGCCGGCTATCGCGCTCCGTCGCACCGCGGCGCCACCATTGACACTTCCCGCTGAGCAAGAACCATGTGCGGTTTTGCCGGCGAATATCGCTACGACGCTGAGGCCGCCATTGATCCCGGCGCGCTAAGACGTCGCGCCGAGCGGCTCCAGCATCGCGGCCCCGACGCCCTCGGCTTCTGGCGCGATCATCACGTTGGTCTGGCGCACGCGCGCCTCATGCTGATTGACCCGGAAAGCGGTCATCAGCCCATGCAGAGCCCGCGCGGCACGGTGCTCTCTTATAATGGAGAGATTTACAACGCCGCCGAGCTGCGCGCCGAGCTGGCCGTCCGCGGCTGGAAGTTCCGCACCCGCAGCGACACCGAGGTTTTGCTGGCGGCCTATGAAACCTGGGGCGGCAGCGCGTGGGAACGCCTCAACGGAATGTTCGCCTTCGCGCTCTACGATCCCAAGCCCGACCGCCTCTTTCTGGTGCGCGACCGCCTCGGGATCAAACCGGCCTTTTATCGCTTCACTACGCGCGGTGTCGAATTCGGCAGCGAGCCGTCGGCTTGGGAGCATCTTCAGGAAGGCCGCGGCGTCCTCGATCCCGGCGGCGTTCTCCATTATCTCCGCTTCGCGCAGCCGGTTTTCGGTCGGCGCTCGGTATTCGGCAACTTGCGTGTGCTCGAACCCGGCACGCAGCTCGTGGTGGACACGGCCGGCGCCGCCGTCGAGCGTTGGTTTGAACCCGCGGCCGCAAGCGAGATCGGCGACAACCCGGCGGTGATGCGCGCTCGCCTGCGTCACCTCTTGCATCTGGCCGTGGGGCGTCAGATGATCGCCGATGCGCCGGTGGGAGTCTTTCTGTCGGGCGGAGTGGACAGCGCCATTCTGGTGGGACTTATGGCGCAGATGCGCGCCGAGCCGCCTCAGACCTTCACCATCGCTCTGGCGGGGGATGAAGACGAGCTGCGGGCCGCGCGTGCGGTGGTGAACCGCTACCGGTGCCACCATCAGGAAGTCGTCGTCAGTCCCGCAGAGTTCTTTCAAGGACTGCGCGAACTCACGCGGCTGCGCCGTCTGCCGGCGGCTTATCCGAATGAAGTGCTGATCTATCTTCTGGCCCGGCGCGCCGCGGAGAGCGTCAAAGCCGTGCTGACCGGGGAAGGGGCGGATGAACTCTTCGGCGGCTACACGCGCATTCTGAGTCTGCTCGACATCTATATGAAGGCCGAAGAAGCGGCCGCGCGCGGCGATGAACTGTTGCGCATGATGCTGCGCACCGAGCACCCCGAGCTCGATCTGTCCGGTGATTCGCGCTTCTTTGCCGGCATCTATTCATGGTTCCAGCCGTCCGAGCTCGAGCCCTTGCTCAATCGCCGCTGGCGCGATGCGCTGCGGCACGCTCAGTCCGAGGATCCATTCGCGGAAATGCTGGCCTCGTTCGCCCGCGTTTCGCCCGGCAACCGTTTTCACTGGCTGCTCGAGTACGCTCATCTGCCGAATCTCTTGGCGCGACTCGACGGTGCCACCATGGGGGCCTCATTAGAAGGCCGCGTGCCGTACACCGATCCCGATATCGTACGTTACGTCACGGCGCTGGGTCCGCAATGGAAATTCGTAGCGCATCGCCCGGACAAACCTCTCTTGCGAGGCGTGTTCGACGATCTGCTGCCGCCCGAAGTCGCCGCCCGGCCCAAACGCGCGTTCAATGCCTCTCTCGAACGGTTGTTCGAAAGCGAAGAAGGCCAAAAGGAATTGCAGTTGTTGAGCGAAGACCCGGCCCTGTCTGAGATCTTCGACCTCCATGCTCTGCGCGCGTGGATGGGCGGCAACAACGCGGCGGGTTTCCGGCAGAAGTGCTGGCTGCTTCTCAGCCTGAGCACTTGGCTGAACGGTGGCGACCCATAGCTCTTTGAAACATCCCGACCCTCCTCCGGCTCGTTTTCTCAAGTCCTCGTCAGACTGGCCGATAATCCTGACGAGTTGGGCGCGAGGCCAACGAGTTACAGTTCATTAGTCAACACAGGCTCTTCGGAGGAGGAAAGGAATGAGCACACGAATCAACCACAACCTGCTGGCACTGAGTGGTCAGCGGGCCATCTGGACGACCCAGAACGACCTTGACAAGGCAGTGCAGAGACTGTCCAGCGGTCTGCGCATCAACTACGCGTGGGACGATCCGACCGGGCTGGGCATTTCCGAGCGCATGCGTGCCAACATCGTCGGCATGGAGGAAGCGGAAAAGAACGCGACCTACAATGTGAACATGATGCAGACGGCGGAGGGGGCGCTGGGGGTGATTGACGAGAAGCTGATCAGAATGCGCGCCATCGCCGTGCAGTCCTCGAACGGCGTTCTGACCACTCTCGATCGTCAGGTCGCCAACGTCGAGTTCCAGCAGCTTAAGTCGGAAATTGACCGCATCGCCCGCACCGCCAACTACAACGGCTTCTATCTGCTCGACGGCAGCCGTGCGGCGGCTTCGGCCAGCACCGACACCACCATGGCGCTGGGCTTCAACGCCGTGAGCACGGAGGTCAGCAGCACCGGCGTCAAGTTCCACATCGGTGAGAACAACGTCGCCGGTCAGGACTACTACTACGTCAATCTGGGCGGCATGACCGCGGCAGCGCTCGGCCTCGAAGGCCTGAACGTGGCCGATACGGCGGCCTCGCAGTCCGCGGTGGACAGCCTGATTGACGCCATCAACAGCAAGGACACGGAGCGGACCTTCATCGGTTCGATGGTGGAGCGCCTGCAGAACACCATTCTGAACCTGAAGATTACGCAAGAGAACGCCGTGGCTTCGGAGTCCACCATTCGTGACGCGGACTTCGCGCAGGAAATGTCGAACTTCACGCGCGCGCAGATCCTGATGCAGACCGGTGTCTCGATGCTGTCCACGGCCAACTCGCTGCCCAGCATCATCGCGCAGCTCGTCGGATAACGGCCCGTACACCCTCGTTCCGAGTGTAGGTCCGGGCCTTCTTCCGAGCGTGGCGGATTTGGCGCCGGCCTACCAACCCAACGGGAGTGAACATGTCGAGTCCGACATCCACGGTGTCCGGCCTGGTCTCGGGCATGGACTGGGAAACGACGATCCAGCAACTGATGGCCATCGAGCGCCGTCGCGTGACGCTGCTCGAAGACCGCAAGTCCGAGAACGAGACCAAGCTCAATGTGTGGGCGCAGATCCAGGGGAAAATCCTCTCCCTCCAAAGTGCCATGGAGGGCATGGATCAGCGATCTGAGTTCGCGGTCAAATCGGCGTCCTCCTCCGATTCATCGCTGGTAGCGGTCTCCGCAAGCGCCGCTGCAGCCGAGGGGGCACACACGGTTGAAGTGCTGCAGTTGGCCCGCGCCCACAGATTGGCGGCCCAGGGATGGTCCGACAAGAATGCAACCGGCGTCGGCGATAGCGGTGGTGACCTCGTCATCCAAGTTGGCGAGGAAACCATCACTGTCGCCGACGCCGATCTCTCGTCCACCACCACTCTCGAACAGCTCCGCAACCTGATTAACGGCTCACCCGATAACGCCGGTCTGGTCACGGCCTCGATTCTCGATGACGGATCATCCTCCCATCGCTACCGTCTGGTTCTGACGGCCAACGCTACGGGAGTGGACAACACCCTGACCGTCACCTCGAATCCCACCGGCCTGAACTTCAGCGGCACGGTGATTGACGAGGCCGAAACCGCCGTCAACTGGAGCGGCACTTCGGCGATCACCACCTCGGGAACTTACACCGGCACGCTGAACAAAGCGTTCACCTTCACCGTGGCCGGTTCCGGAGCGCAGACCGTGGGTGCGGGCGACATCACCATTAACTGGGTGGACAGCCCCGGCAACAGCGGCACCATCGTCATTCCCAACGGCTACGGCGGCGGCAGCATTACGGTGGCGGAAGGCGTGCAGCTCTCGTTTGCGGCCGGCGATCTGGTGGGAGGACAGTCGTTCAGCGCGGACGTTTTCCATCCTGAGCTTTCCGCGGCGCAGGATGCGCAGGTGCGCATTGACGGCATCTACATGAGCAAGGCTACCAACACCGTCACCGACGTTCTCGACGGCGTGACCCTTGATTTGTTGTCGGCCGACCCCGGAACAGTGGTGGACATCGCCGTCAGCAACGACGTGGAGGGCGTGAAGGAAAAAGTCCAGAGCTTCGTCTCGGCTTTCAACGCCGCCATGGGGGATATTGCCACCTTCAGCAAGTATGACGAGAAGAACGAGCAGGCCGCCCCGCTCCTCGGCGACGGCTTCCTCAGCGGTATTCGCTCGCGGCTGGCCAACGCCACCGCCGGACTGCAGGCCGGACTCCCCAACGGTGCGCTCTACAACAGCTTAGCCGTCATCGGCGTCAGAGCCTCCACCAACGGCCTGCTCGTCGTGGACAACACCAAACTCACGGACGCGCTCGAGAATCATTTCGACGACGTGGTCAACCTCTTCACCCGTACGTTCTCATCCGACGACGGCAAGATCGCCTATGTCGGCTCAGGCGAGATGACGCGCGCCGGCGAGTACGCGCTGCAGGTCAACTACGACGCCTCCGGCCAGATGACCTCCGCCACCGTCAACGGCGAGGCCGCCACCGTGGAAGGATTGCTCATTCGCGGCAAGGAAGGCACCAGCGTCGAAGGCTTGGTCCTCAGCTTTACCAGCCCCGCGTCCGGACCCGGTTCGCTGACCACCAGCATCCGCTATTCCCCCGGAGCGGCCGGTCTCATGTGGGCCGAAGCCGTGAAGATCAATGACACCGACAGCGGCGCGGTTTACTTCGCCACCAAGGCCATCAGCGACAACAACGAATCGCTGGATCGGCAAATTGCAGCCTGGGACGAGCGGCTGAAAATGGTCGAGGATCGCTACCGCCGCACCTTCAGTCAACTCGAAACCTACATTTCGCAAATGAAGAATCAGAGCAATTACTTGTCGAGCGTTCTGGGATAACCATGAAACCATCTCAGAATGACCAGAGACCCTCCCTATCCCCCCCGCGAGCAGGTGGGAATGGCATTCTCCCCCCGTTCACGGGGGGACAAAAGGGGGGTCGGCTGGATGAGATCGTGCGAGAACCCATTCCAAGATAGCTTCATGAAACTGAACTCCGAACACACTCTCTACAAACAGGCGGACGTGGCCTGCAGCCCGCCGCAGTTGACCCTCATGCTCTACGATGGAGCTATTCGCTACATCCGCGAGGCCATCGAACACCTCCGCGCCGGCCGCCTCGCCGAAAAGGGCAAGGCGGTGGAGTCCGCCTTCGAATGCATCCTCGAACTCCGGCGTGGCCTGGATCGCACCGATGGCGGCGAGATGGTGGAAACTCTTGATCGCATGTATGATATGCTCGGCACCAAGCTGACCATCGGCAACGCCGCGCGTGATGTCGGCCAACTTGAACAAGTCATCCGCTCGCTGGAATCTCTGCGCGAGGCATGGGTCCAGCTCTTTGACCGTCTGCGGGGGGAAGGGAAACTGACCCAGACCAGCACCTTCGATTTGGCCCCCTCGGGGTAGGTCCTCTTTCTACACCACCGAAGTGCGTCGGTTTGGACGCAACAAATGGCATGCAAGTTGCCCAGAGAGCCGCTATAGCAACCTAAAGGACACATGAAAATCCAGAACCCACAGGCCGTGACCACTGGCCTCGACCCGCTTGGAGCCCGCAGGGCTGATCAGCCACTGGCGCGGCCCACCGAAAAAAACATCAGATCGGACGATGGGGACGCCTTGGATGTGTCTTTGTCTGTTCGTATGTCTGAACTTTCCAAGCAGATAGCAACGGAACTAAGGGATACGCCCACGGAACTGACCCCGGAGCGGATGGGTCAAATCCAAGGTCGTATCGGATCAGGTTTCTACAGCCAACCAGAAACGGCCGCGGCAACTGCTGGCCAGCTCCTCAGCTTCTACGGCCGCTGAGTACACCGGTCGGCAGCGTATTCTGTCGGCCCGTGTCCAATTTTTCCGCCATCAGACCTCTGAGGGACAGGCTCCGCCTGTCCCCTTGTTTTTTCCGGCCAGCCCGCATGCCGCCCCCGACACCGGCCCTTTTGGTACGAATCTTGCCGATTTAACTCCTGAATGTTTCAAAACATGGACACCCGGAAGACCGGCGCCTCGCAACCTAAAGTTTTGTGAGTAGGATTCTCCTCATAGACGACGATCCTCAGATCAATGAGGTGGTGAAAACCACCCTTGAGCTGCTCGGTCATGTCGTGGCCGCAGTTGAGGATGCTGACCAAAGCCGCCGGGTGTTCACCGAATTTCGCCCGGACTTGACGCTCGTGGACTATTCGCTCCCAGGCCGCTCGGGACTCGATTTGCTCCAGGAACTCGGCAAGGAGCGCCCTGACGCCATCCGTTTCCTCGCCACGGGTTTGGCGGACTTCGGCCTGCTGAAACGGGCCGTCGAGGCTGGCGCTTGCTCGATGCTCTGCAAGCCTTATCGCGTATCGGATCTGGCTGGCTTGCTTGAAACAGCGGTGCTGCTTGAGGCCGCTGTGGCCATCGAAAAGGCCGGCGATCTGTCCGTGGGCGACAATCTGCGGCTGGAATGCCCTGCCCATGAAGCGGTGCAAAGCGATGATCTGGCCCGCCTCATGGCCTTCGCCCACGCTTGCGGCTGCGACGACGACGTGGCCATGCGGCGTCTGCCCGTAGCGGCCTGCGAGCTTATGCGCAACGCCGCCACTCATGGCGCCGGAGAGGATGGAACGTTCTCGCTGGAAGTCTTCAACCGCTGGCGTGATCTGGAACTGCGTGTTTGCACTTCGGGCCCGGCCTTCGCTTGGGAAAGAGCTGTCGCCCGGGCACGAGCCGGCATGAACAAGTCGCGCGCGTCCGGCTTGCAGCTTGTTCTGGCTTTGACCACCGAACTGCGATACGAAGACGACGGCCGTGTGGCCTGCGCCCGCATGTCCAAACGGACGGCGGAGGACCCATCGTGATCGCCGTGCATGACACCAGTCCGGCTGCCGGCACGTTGGCCGAGACCTCGCGGACAACGAGCGCGCTGAGTCTGCTCGACCGGGTTCCGGCTCCCTGCCGCGTGGTTGCCGCCGACGGTCGCGTGCTCTGGGAATCGAGTTCCCTGCGTGAGTTTGCGCGCACTCGCGCCGAGCGCGGCTGCTGCGGAAGTCTGGGTCTGCGCCACACTGATGAAGACTGTCCCAGCGCCCGCGCTCTCAAAACGGGGCACGTTCAGAAGCAAATGCGCTGGCTGGGACGCATCCACGTCGCCGTGGAGAGCGTGCCCGTGAGCGGACTGTTCGGAAGCGAGGTGGTGGCCTTCGAGTACTTCCGCGACGTCACCAGCGAACGGCGGCTCGAAGCGGCGCTGGCCCGGCAGCAGAGTCTGCTCGAAACCATCAACCGGGCGATGATCAAGATCAACCACAATCTGGAAATCGCCCAAGGACAGCTCGAAGAGAAGAACCGCTCGCTGGAGGCGGCCAACCGCCAACTGCGCTCGCTCGACCAGATGAAGGACGAATTCATCAGCATCGTCTCGCACGAACTGAAGGCTCCGCTGACCTCCATCAAGGGTTCCGTCGAGCTGATCCGCGCCTGCGAAAGCGAGGGCTTGAGCGCGACCGGCACCGAGTTGCTGGCCGTTTGTCAACGCAACGTTCACCGTCTGCACCGTCTGGTTCAGGACTTGCTCGACATCGCCCGCATCGAATCCGGCCGGCTGAGCCTCGAGTTCACGCGCTTCGACCTCCGGGAACTCACAGAGGAGTGCCTTGCTTCCGAGCGCGCGGCGGCCGACAGCAAAGGCATCGCCATCGAGAACCATGTTCCGTCCGGCCTGCAGATTGAAGCCGACCGCGAACGCTTGGTTCAGGTGCTGGTCAATCTGGTCAACAATGCGGTCAAGTTCACCGACCACGGCTCCGTTACCGTGAGTGCGCGAACGGAAAACGGGGGCGCCGTCAGCATCACGGTTCAGGACATGGGTGCCGGCATCCCGCAAGATGAGCAAAGCCGCATTTTCGACAAGTTCGCGCAGGCCGGCGGCGACCTGCACCGGAACTCCGGCGGCACCGGGCTTGGCCTCTCCATCGTTCGCGGAATCGTCCGCGAGCACGGCGGGGAGATCCGCCTCACCAGCCAACCGGGTCACGGCAGTTGCTTCACGATCATTCTTCCTCAACCGCCCGGAAAAACCGCTCGTGAAGCACGCAGTCCTCTTGATTGAAGACGATCCGGACATTCGGATGCTGGTGGAGATGACCCTCCGCATGAACGACGTGCCGGTGGTCTCGTGCGCCGAGGGCAGCGCCGGACTCAAGGCGCTGGAGAAATCGCCGTTCAGCCTCATCATCCTCGACGTGATGATGCCCGATATGTCCGGGTATGAAGTCTTGCGGCAAATCGTCGCCCGCTTCGGAGAAAACGCGCCCCCGGTCGCTCTCTTCACGGCGCGGCCCGAAGATACGATGGCTAAAGAACTGGCGGGGCAGCACAAGGTCCACATACTGGCCAAACCGTTCGAACCGGAATTATTCGCCCAGCGTGTCAAAGCATTGATGAGCGTATAGCATGAGTTCACCCGACGTTCAGTCGGTCATCGCTGAATTGCGCGGCGCGTATCTCCGCTCGCTTTCTCAGAGACTTCAGGCGCTGCGCAACGCCGCCGCCGTCCGCGACTTCAAGCTGGTCTTGATGCACGCTCATCAACTCAAAGGCTCGGGAAGCAGCTACGGCTTCGCCGAGATTTCGGACATCGCCGCCCGCATCGAAGAAGCCGGTCAGGCACATCAGGGAAGTGTTCTCGAGTCCCTGCTGGTGGAACTGGAGCGCGTGGCGCAACACCTTTCGCAAAACAGTCCGGCCGCGAAACAAGCGTGAACGAAAACCGTCCCATCATTCTGGTCGCCAACGACGACCGTGCCACGTTAGAGCTGACCGTGGCTCAGTTGCGGCAACGCGGCTATCCCACGGTGCTGGCGGCGTCCGACGGCGAAGAGACCATCGAACACACCCGGCGGCACAAGCCCGATCTGGTGATCTCCGACGTGTCCATGCCCAAAATGGACGGCTTCCAAGTCTGCCGCATTCTGAAATCGCCGCTCTTTGACGGCAGCGAAACCATTCCGGTCATTCTCACGTCCGCCACCTACCGTGACGTCATCGCCGAACAGGTGGCCCGCAATGCCAAGGCTTTCGCTTATCTGCAGCAGCCGCACGAGGCGGATACTCTCTACCGGCTGGTGGATCTGGCGCTGCGCCGCGTCGAACCCGATTTCGCCGACCGCCAGCTCCTGCGATACCTGGGAACCATCGCGGTGGTGGACGACGACCCCGACATCGTCCGCCTCCTCGAGCGCTCGCTGTCTCTGGACGGCTGGTGCGTGCTGACCGCGGCCACCACCACCGACGCCAAGACGCTCATCAGTTCGGTGCCGCTGCAGCTCGTGTTGCTCGATCACCACATGCCCGACGGCAACGGGCTCGAGCTGCTCAAGTGGATCAAGAGCAAGCGGCCCGAGGCCGTGGTCATCATGATCACCGCCGACAGCAGTGAAGAGCTGCTGATGGAACTCATCAAGAGCGGCGCCGACGACTATATCCGCAAACCCTTCGACACGGAAAGCATCGCCTCCGCCTGCCGCAACGCGCTCAACAAGTACAACTTCCTGCGCATTCACGAACAGTTTCAGGAGAAGATCGAGAAACTCCGCTCGGTGACGGACTACCTCGATCTGGTCATCAATCTCAGTCACGAGGCCATCTTCTCGTGCGATCAGTTCGGCCGCGTGCGCATCTGGAATCGCGGAGCGGAGCGCATGTACGGCTACAGCGCCGACGAGATGGTGGGCAACGTGGCCGATGACTTTCTCGATCCGGCCGACCACCAGCGCAAGTCGCCCGACGTGGTCCGCATCCTCAAACAGCGCGGCGGTTCGCTGGTGGAAACCGAAATCCTCCGCCGCAAGAAATGCGGCGAGATCTTCCCCGTCTACGCCACCTACTCCGCCATCGTCAACAGCGATGGCGAGTACATCGGGTTCTCGGTGATCGAGCGCGACGTGACTCCGGCGCGGCAGCTTGAAGAGGAAAAAATCAAGTCCGCCCGTCTGCGCGCCATTACCCAAACGGCCGTCACCGCCAACGATCAAGTCAATACGCCGCTGGGTGTCATTCTGGGCTATTCGCAGCTCTTGCAGAAGACGATTCCCACTCTGACTCCCGAGCAAGTTGCCGCTCTCGAGATCATCCAGCAGCAGGTGCTCAAGATCAAGGGCATCATGAACAAACTCAGGCTGATGAGTGATCCCATCGTCAAGAACTATTCCATCGAGGGCGTGACCATGCTCGATCTCACGCAGTCGCGCTGACGCCGCCGCCAAGACAGACAAGCCACCGAACATAGGTGCATCATGGAAGCATTGAAGAAAAAGGTCCTCGTGGTGGATGACGACGAAGTCATCCGCGATCTGCTCATCAATTTCCTCAAGTTCTCGGGCTATGAGGGGATTGGCGCGCCCAACGGACAGGCGGCGCTGGACATTGTGCTGGTGGACCCGCCTGACTTGATCATCACCGACATCCACATGCCGTTCCTGAACGGATTCCAACTGCTGCGCGCCGTGAAACGCGCCAACCCCGATCTGCCCGTGGTGTTCATTACCGGGTTCGCGCACTTCCGCCGTTTCTTCGCCGACAAAACCGCGCGGGCCGACGGATTTCTGGAGAAACCGTTCTCACTGGAGGCGATTGACAGCCTCATCAAGAAACTCATTTAGGCTTGGGCTTGGCGCGCTCGCCCGGACTCTCCGCACCGGCGCCGGCAGCGGCGTCCCACCGCTTGGCAATGCCCTCCCCAGTGCGGGAGGGCGCGTTACTCGCGGCGGCAGGCGTCTTCGCTCTTCGCCTGCCCCGCTTCAAACATCCAACCGCGCGCAACCCGGCCGGAATCGAATGTTCGCCGGCATCAGTGTGAGTGGGTGTCTTGACTCTCTGCGGGATTATGAATATATTACGGCGCTATGGAAAACCGTGAAGTGCTTGTCATAGATGATGAAGAGTCCACCCACCAGCTCCTCGGCGAGCTGCTCCGCAGCCGGGGCTGCGCGCTTCATTCCGCCTTCTCCGGACCGCACGGCCTGGCCATTCTGCGCCGCCATCCGCAAATCCGCGTCGTGCTCGCCGACTTGCGCGCGGTCGGCATGCAGGGTCTCGACGTCCTGCGCGAAATCAAAGCTCACGACCCCACTCTTCATGTGGTGGTGATGGCCGCCGCCTATGACAAGAGTGTGACCCTGCAAGCCATGCGACTGGGCGCCGACGACTATTTGGAGAAACCGCTGCGCGCGGCGGAGCTTGAACCGGTGCTCGCCCGCAGTCTAGAAGAGCGTCTTCGCCGGCGCGTGGAGGGCCTGACCTCGGAACTGGAATTCACCCGGCAGCTTCTGGATACGGCCGACGTGCTCATCGCCGAGCTGGACGGCGAGGGACGGCTGGTGCGGCTCAACGAGTTCGGCCGGCGGCTCATGAATTTCTCGCGCGGCGAAGCGGAAGCTGTGTTCGCCGGCTTCCTGCGACATCCCGAGACGCAGATCTCGCGCATTTTCGACCCGCGCTTGACCGAGGAACTCACCGCTGAACTGGCCGAGCTGCCCACCCGCGACGGCACCAAGCGCGTGCTCTCGTGGAGCACTCGCAAGCTCGCGTCCGCCGACGGCCCCGGCGGCAAGCTCATCATCGGAATGGACGTCACCGAGCAAAAACAGCTCGAGGCCAAACTCCGAACCTACAACCTCCAACTCGAAGATCTCGTCGTATCGCGTCCCAGCGATCTGCTGGAGAAAAACCGCCAGCTCATTCACACCGCGCGACTGGCCACGCTGGGCGAAATCGCCGCCGGCATCGCGCACGAGATGAAGCAACCGCTCAACGTCATTTCCATCACCGCCGATCTCATCAAGCTGCTGCAGCGCAACCGCACTCTCACTGAAGACTTGCTCATCGGCAACCTCGACAAAATCCGCAACACGGTCAACCGGATGGCCACCACCATCACCCATCTGCAGGGCTTCATCCACATTGATTCGGCCACCTTCAGCAGCGTGCGCTTGCAGGATGCGGTAGACGGCGCGCTCTCCATCCTGGGCGAGCAAATCCGCCTCGACGATATTGACATCGTGCGCGAAGTCCCCGCGGACTTGCCCACCGTTCAGGGCGAGGACACGCAGATGGAGCAGGTGCTGGTGAATCTCATGCTCAACGCGCGTGACGCCGTGCTCGAAAAGGCGCGCGTGCTGGAGAAAAGCGGTGCTCCGCCGGAAATCAAGCGGCTCACCATCCGCGCTGGCCTGCGCGGAGAAGGCCGCGAGGTTTTCGTGGAAGTGACCGACACCGGCATGGGCATACCCGATGACGTCAAGCCGCACATTTTCGAGCCGTTCTTCACCACCAAGCAGGCGGACCGCGGCACCGGCCTCGGTCTCTCCATCAGCTCGAACATCGTCCAGCTGCATGGGGGAACAATTGAACTGGAAAGCGTCCCCGGCCGGGGCAGCACGTTCCGTGTCGTCTTGCCCGCTGAGAATCGCTCCTGACGCCGGCCCGCCGGATCGCATGCGCCGTCTTCGGTCCATCGTCCAACCGATGAGGTGAAGCCGTGCAAGGCGAACTCTCGTGGTTCACAAGTATTGATCGCGCCGTCTTCGAAGTGGTGAATAAGCTCTTCGCGAGCCACCTCTTCGATGTCTTCATGCCCGTGATCTCCAACCTCACCGTCTGGCTCGTGCTGCTGGGGATTGCGTGGCTCGTCTTTTTCATTCGCGCCCGCCGGCGCGGCCGCTTGGTGGCGCTCTGCTGTTTTCTGGTGATTGCCGCCACCGACCAGCTCTCCTCGTCGGTCGTCAAGCCTTTCATCAACCGCACTCGTCCCTGCAACGTGGTGCCCTCGACGCATCTCTATCTGGACGGCAAGTGGCTCACCACCGACAAGTTCGGCCTCACCACCTACAAAGAGTCTCTCAGCTTTCCCTCCAGTCACGCCGCCAACGTGGCCGGACAGGCCGCCTACTGGAGCTACTTCTACCCGCAGGTCAGCCCGGTGCTCGTCTGTGCGGCGGTGGCCGTCGGCTTCAGTCGCGTCTATCTGGGACTGCATTGGCCCACCGATGTGCTGGCCGGCTATCTGCTCGGGGTGATCGTGGCTCTGCTGGTCGCTTATCTCTTGCGGGCGTGGGTCCTGCCCGATGAATGACCGGCCGGGGTCTGCGGTTCTCGGCAAAAAAAGAGCCCCGATGTGACTCGGGGCTCTTCTGATGACCGGAGAGATGCGCTTAACGGAACATCGCCTTGATGGATCCCCACGTATGCTGCACCGCCGAGAACGTGAGCGAAACCTGCCGCACTTCGCTATAACGGAACGAACCGTCACGATCCACGAGTTTCAGCCGGTAAAAGAACGTCACGTCGCGGTCAGCGTCCAACGGGCTGGAATCCGAGAACTCATACTGCGAATACGATCCGCGGGCCGAGACCTGGCCCACCGCCATGAAAGACTGCCCGTCGGACGAGCGCTCCACCACAAAAGTCTTTAGGTTCGTTTCCTGGCTGGTAGCCCATTCGAGCCGGCTGTGGTCAACCACCGGAAAAACCGAAAAAGAAACCAGCTCGGCCCCGGCCAAGACCGTCAAACTTGCACCCAGAACCAAAACCGACAGAAGAGTAGACCGAAGCATTCCAATGTTCCTTTTGACCTGCTGATGCGTATCATAGGTAATAACCCTCACAAAGTCAAGTCTCAAACTGGAGTCGAGAGTGAGGATCACCTTCCACGGTGCCGCCGGTGAAGTGACCGGATCGCAGCATCTTGTAGAAAATCAACAACATAAGATTCTCCTCGATTGCGGCCTCTTTCAGGGCCGCCGGGAGGAGGCATACCGCAAGAACCGCCATCCCACCTACGATGCCGCTGAGCTGGAGGCGGTCGTCCTCAGCCACGCCCATGTGGATCACAGCGGTAAGCTCCCCCGCCTCGCGCGGCTGGGGTTTCAGGGGCCGGTCTTCGCCACGCCCATCACCAGCGACCTGTGCGGCCCGATGTTGCGCGATTCGGCCCATGTTCAGCAGAAGGACGTGGAGTTCGCCAACAAGATTCGTGGCCGCAAACGGCAGCCGCTCTTCAACGTGCTCTACGGATTCGAGGAGACCGAGGAGATTCTCCGCCGCTTCGAGAGCCGCGACTTGCACGCCCCCTTCGACGTGGCCCCGGGAATCCGCGCCACCTTCATCGAGGCCGGTCACGTCCTCGGCTCGGCGCAGGTCGTTCTTGATCTGATGGAGCGCGGCCGCCGCTTTCGTTTGGGCTTTTCCGGAGACCTTGGCCGGATGCACCTTCCAATTCTCAAAGATCCCGAGTCGCTCACGGATCTGGACGCGCTGATTATCGAGTCCACCTATGGCAATCGCGAACACGATCCCATTAGCGAGAGCGGCCCGGAACTGTGCGAAGTCATTCGCTCCACCTACGCCAAGGGCGGCAAGCTCATTATCCCCGCTTTCGCCCTCGAACGCACTCAGGAGCTGCTCTTCATGCTGGCGCGCTTGAAACTCTCCGGCGATCTGCCGGCCGACATGCCCGTTTACGTGGACAGTCCGCTGGCCATCCGCTGCACGGAGGTTTTCGTGCAGCATCCCGAAGCCTACGATGAGGAAACCCGCGCGCTGATCGAAAAGGGCGTGAACCCGTTCGATTTCCCGGGCCTCCACATGGTTCATTCGGTAGAAGAGTCTATGGCTCTGAACACCGCCGGCCGGCCCATGATCATCATCGCCGCCTCGGGGATGATGGAAGCCGGGCGGGTGCTGCATCACCTGCACAATTCCATCGAAGACCCCCGCACCACCATTCTCATCGTGTCCTATCAGGCCGAGCACACTTTGGGTCGCCGCATCGCCGAACGCGCCCCTGAAGTGAACATCTTTGGCGAACCGCACAAGTTGCGCGCGCGCGTGAAAATCCTCAACACCTTTTCGGGGCATGCCGGCCGCAGCGATCTCATCGCCTATGCCCGCACAGTCTGGAAAAACTCGCCGCGTCTGAAGAAGGTGTTTGTGGTTCACGGCGAAGAGTCGCAGGCGCGGCCCTTCATGGAGTCGCTGATTTCGTGGCACGGCTTCGAGTGCATTTATCCGCGCTTGGGTCAGACGGTGGAGTTGTAAGGATGAAGGATGAACAGGAGAAACTTGAAACCAGTGGTGTCTCTCTTTTTGGGGGGAGACAAGGGGTTGAAATAAAACAGCTTGAGTTGCTCATTGAGAACGGGTATCTTGACGTTACCACATATCAAGAACCGTTCCGCAGGAGGCTCAAGCTATGGGGCAAGCTAAGACA
>JAPKYT010000018.1 GCA_026394155.1 bacterium
GTGATCTCCACCTTGTAGTTCCCCAGCCCGCGCTCCCTGTCCGCCAGCGCGCGGCGCATGATGAGGACCAGGTCCTCCTCCGTGAGCGGCCGGAACTCGAAGATGTGCGAGCGCGACAAGAGCGGCGAATTGATCGCAAAGAATGGATTATGCGTCGTCGCCCCGATGAGGATGACCGCGCCCGTCTCCACGTCCGGCAGCAGCACGTCCTGCTGTGCGCGGTTGAAGCGGTGCAGCTCGTCCACGAAGAGCAGCGTCCGCGCGCCGGTCGCCGTCCGCCGCCGGTGGGCCAGCGTCAGCACGTCGCGCACCTCCTTGATCCCCGCGGCCGCCGCGTTCAACGGCTCGAAGTGCGCCTTCGTTGTGTTGGCGATCACGTGCGCCAACGCCGTCTTCCCTGTTCCTGGCGGTCCGTAGAAGATGAGCGACATCAGCCGGTCGGCCGCCAGGATTCGCCGCAGCATCTTGCCCGGCCCGAAGAAGTGCGGCTGCCCCACGAACTCCTCGACCGTGCGCGGCCTCATCCGCGCCGACAGCGGCGCCGCCCGCCCGGCTCCCGCGTCTTTGTCTTCAAAGAGCCCCATGTGTCCCTCCTCCCAAATTGCACCCCCAATCAACCCCTTTTCCCCCTGCAGTCCACAGGTTTTCCACAGAATCATCACAGACTATCATCAATGGTCAAGCGCGGCAGAATGCCCTGATGTGCTATTATACGACACCCTTTGGGCCAAACGCTACTTCCGGCGTCCAAACTTATGAACAAGTTATCCACAGAGTTGTGCGCTATTGTGTACGCCGCTCAAACAAGCGGATGTGCGAGGGGGTGCAGACACTCGATAATAAGGATATGCGTAGGGCGCATGCCTGGATTGTTGAGGCCCTGGAGACGGGCCGGCAAACCTGTTGGATGGACGAAGCCGCGCGCGAGCCAAATAAAAAACCTCTGCCGTAATGCCGGAAGAAGCTCATTTAGAACCCGTAATCAAAGGTGGTAACCCCTTGCGGGCTCTGCAAATCCCCGGAGGGCGTGTGCGCGACCCGCAAAAGTCGGTCCCCGTGATCAGGTTGTCGGTTCAAAAATTGTTGCTTCTAAGCACGAGCATGGCAGAGGTTTTTTTTGTTCTTCTACTCGGTATGTTAAGCCGCGAGCAAAATCGTTGCAAGAGAAAAATCAACAATTTTTTTAATGAGCGCTTCGCGGCGCGATGGAGATCGTCGAGGGGGTTGGCGCTGTCTACGGCTTCACGGCGGCGAGGCTCTTGGCAATCTCGTCGGTGATGAGTTTCGCGGCGCGGAGGGCGCGCAGGCCTTCTTCGCCGGAGACGATGGGGCGTGACTTTGTGGCGGCGCACTCGATGAAGGACTCGATCTCTTTCGCGAGCGGCTCATGGTCGGGCATCGTGACGCGCTCGACGGAGAAGAGGTCGCCGAACCAGTTGCCGTCGAAGCTTGTGAGGAGCTGGGCGGCCTGGAGAGCCAGTTTCTTCCAGTTGGCCTTGCCGATCTTCAGCTCGGGGGACTTCCGGTAGATCATCGCCTCGCGGTTCAGGTAGTCCAGCGAGATGTACGAGTCCTCGCTGAAGACGCGGATCTTGCGAAGCTTCTTGAGCGAGATGCGCGAGGCCGTGACGTTCGCCACGCACCCTGACTCGAAGGTGATACGCGCGTTGGC
>JAPKYT010000114.1 GCA_026394155.1 bacterium
TCTGCCCGCGCGCCGGCGAGAGCTTTCGCAAGCGGAGTTCGAACGCGCGGAATACCACGGTTTTCGCGCACTCGGAAAGAACATTCCGTTCCTCTGCCGCCGCGAGTGGATTCCCGGCCAGCCCGTACTCATGCCTCCGCCGGGAAGCGCAGGCGGCGATAGCCGGCCGGTCATTATCGAATACGATCCTGCGCTTCAAGAGCAGCACAAGCCGGAGTGGACGGACGAGGTTTTCCGTGCGGTGCAGCGCATCCTTCCGCGGCTTGCGGGCTCAAGCGCGCGCGTTTCGAGCTATGCCGAGGCCATCGCATTATCTCGTCCGTTGTCCGGCGGCTCTCTTTTCAACGGCATCTGCTACCGCCTGTTCGCGCAGCACCTGGTGCAAGGCGAAGGCGAGAAAGCGGGGCAGCGCGCACGCCTCAAGCTGAGCTTCGGAGTCTGCGGCTATTTTGACTACCTGAACACCACCGAAGTGCTGGCGCACGAAGCGGCGCTCGGCGCGAGCCGTGATATTCGCGCGGCCGCCGGTCATTGGCTGGCCGATCTGCACCGCCGCCACGCCGGCTCGGGCATCTGCGCTCTGACACTGATCCGCAAAGCGAACGGCGACCTTGAGTTTTTGATGATGGATCGTTCGCGCTCGCGGGTGCACACCGGCTTGGGAATGATTCACGTTCGGCCCGCAGGAGAATTCCAGCCGCTCTCCGAAAATCCCCGGCAGTTCAGAGAAGAGTGCAACCTGTGGTACGTTCTGCTGCGCGAATCCGCCGAAGAGATCGGTGGTCTGAACATGCCGCGGCACTTTGCGGACCTGCGCGAATTTCTCGCCTTCGACGGCATCGCCGCCATGATCGAAGCGGCGCGCAGCGGCGGATGGAGAACATACTACCTTGGCTTCGGCTTCGATCCGCTGAACTACAAACCCGAGTTCCTCCTCTGTTCGGTGATCGAAGAACCGACTTTTCGCGCGCTGTTTCCCGGCTTTCGCGTGGATTTTTCCGAGGGCAGCGGTTTTCAAGGCGGCGGAGAGTTCGGCCTGCGCTTCTCCGCTGCGAGCGTGGACGGCCTTCTGACCCATCCGCGTCTTCATCCCGCGGCGGCGGCGTGTCTTTCCTTGGCGCGCAAACACGAAGGTGTTCTGCGGCGCCGAGGATGACAGAACGATATGTCCGTCCTTTTCACCGATACGATCTGCGCCCTCGCCACCCCGCCGGGCATCGGCGGGATTGCCGTGCTCCGTCTCTCCGGCCCGCAAGCCCGGGGAATCGCATCGAAGTTGATTTCCCCCCGTGGACGGGGGGAAAAAAGGGGGGTGGAGGGATCGGATGAGTTCGCGGACTGGAAACAGGTGCCCGATGCGACATGGGAGCATGCGCGAGAGATGCGGAGTCGTCCTACGCATGCGGAGGGCATTCTGTGGAACGCCCTGCGCGAGCACCAACTTGGTGTGAAGTTCCGCCGCCAGCATCCTATCGGTCGGTACATCGCCGATTTCTACTCACGCCAATCAAACTTGGTGATCGAGGTTGACGGCGATTCCCACGCGACGAACGAACAAAGGGAACGCGACCAAGCCAAGACGGAATATCTTTCGTCTCAAGGACTTCGCGTGTTGCGATTCTCGAACAGCGAAATCACCGAGAATCTTGAAACTGTTCTTTCGGAAATAAAGAAGGCAATACCCCCCTTATGTCCCCCCGTCCACGGGGGGAAAGCAGAAATCACAGCCAACTCCGCCCGCTTCGCGCGCATCGAGCACGACGGCGAATTAGTGGACGAAGTCGTGATGACCTTCTTCCGCGCACCGCACTCCTACACCGGCGAGGACGTGGTCGAGATTTCCTGCCACGGCGGCCGTTATGCGGCGGCGCGCGTTCTAGAACTGCTCTTGCAAGACGGCGCGCGCCTCGCTCGGCCGGGCGAATTCACCGAGCGCGCGTTTCTGAACGGAAAGCTCGATCTGGCGCAAGCCGAGGCTGTGGCCAGTCTCATTCATGCCCGCACGCACCGCGCGGGCCGCGCGGCCGCCCGCCAGCTTGAAGGAAAGTTGTCGGAAAAAGTCAGAGCCATGCGTTCACGGCTCCTCGACGCATTGGCCCTGGTGGAGCTCGAACTCGACTTCTCCGACGAGGACGTGGAATTCGAGACACGCGCCCAGCGCTTAGCCGCGCTGCGGGATTTGCAGACGGAGATGCGCGCGCTGGCCGCCACCTTTCAGCGCGGGCGATTGGTGCGCGAGGGATTGCGCGTGGCTCTGGTGGGCGCGCCCAATGCGGGCAAGTCCACGCTCTTGAACGCGCTGGCCGGCGAAGATCGGGCCATCGTCAGTCCCGAGCCCGGCACCACGCGCGACGTGGTGGAAGCGCACATCGAAATCGAGGGTCTCGAAATCATCCTGCAGGACACGGCCGGGGCGCGCGTGGCCAAAGGGTTGATCGAAAGCGAGGGCATTGCCCGCACCCGCCGCGCCATCGAACGCGCCGACGTGGTGCTGCTGATCGCCGACGAGAGCGCTCCCCACTGGCCGCAGGCCGAAACGCTGTCGCTTCTCTCCTCTCGCCGCGTCGTTCTGGTCTGGAACAAGATTGATCTTCGCTCTTGTGTAGGGACACAGCCTGCTGTGTCCGCTCCGCCGGAGCTGAAAATCGTTTCCATTGCCGAGGTCTCCGCACTCCGCCAGAGCGGAACCGAGGAACTCCTGCGTCTTCTGCTTTCGATGATGTTGGGCGAAGAAAGCGGCGGCGACGAGATCATTGTCGCCGAAGCCCGCCATCACGATGCTCTTCTGCGCGCAACCGAAAGCCTTGCCCGAGCGCAAGAGCAACTGGCACAGCCCACGCTCATGGCGGCGGACCTGCGCGATGCCGTGAACGCGCTGGGCGAAATCACCGGCGAAACCGTGGGCGAGGAAATATTGGATCGCATCTTCTCAAAGTTCTGCATCGGGAAATGAGCATGTCAACCTTCTTGAGGCAAGGGTGGAACGGCAAGCGCAGGATCGCGCTGGCCTTCGTGCTGGCCGTGCTGATCGTGCTGGTCGTGACCTATCGCACACACAATCGGCATCCGCTTCAAGAAGGTGAAGTCAGTTTGGATTCGTCGCCACCGCCGTCTGCGGAAACGCTGCGCTACGGCGCGAGTCTGGCGCAGGTGCATTGTTCCCGCTGTCACGGCTCTGATTTGCGCGGCATGAAAAAAGACAGCGCGGGCGAAGAGGTTTCTCTGCGTGCGAACATCACCAGCGAAGGCCGTTGTTCCACCTACACCGCCGAAGATTTCTGTAGAGCCGTGCGCGAAGGTTTGCATCGCGACGGATCGCCCCTCAACACGCCTATGCCCGCCATCGTCACCCGCGATCTTTCCGACGACGATCTGAACGCCATCTGGACGTTTTCGCAAAATACACCTGCACACAATGGGAAATGATCGTGGGTTGTAGGGACATAGCCTGCTATGTCCGATGAGAAACGCACCGTAGGGACATAGCCTGCCATGTCCGATAACAGTCGCACCGTAGGGACATAGCCTGCTATGTCCATCTCTGAGAGAGGATAGGTGAACATGAGCATGACCCTGCCCAGCAAGCGCCACACAGTGAGGCTGCCTCATTACGATTATCGGCGTGCCGGCGGCTATTTCGTAACAATATGTTCGCATCAACGGGCATGCATCTTCGGCGACATACACGAAGGGAACGTGTCCTTATCTCCAATCGGTCGGATCGTCGAGTCGGCATGGCAGAATTTGCCGGAGCACCACCTGCAGGTGATGCTTGACGAATTCATCATCATGCCGAATCATGTCCATGGGATCCTGTTGTTCAGCGATTCAGAAGAGGACACAGCAGGCTGTGTCCCTACACGGAAATTCGGATCCATTGCGCCGGCGTCTTTGTCGGTTGTGGTGAGGTCTTTCAAGTCGGCGGTGACAAGACAGGCCCATGCGACGCTGCGACATGCGGACACCATCTGGCAACCCCGCTTCTACGAACACGTCATCCGCAACGACGAAGACCTTTACAACATCCGCAAGTACATCCAAGAGAATCCCCTCAAGTGGGAACTCGACAAGGAGAACCCGGCCAATTTGTAGCGACACAGCTTGCTGTGTCTCCGGTTCTGATATTGTCGGGCGGTTCGTGATACGCACGTTATCCCTATTCACCAACATGTGGTTCCCGACCGCAGGATAACACCACTCTGGAACGAAGGAGATTCACCGATGCAGACACATATTCGCCCCCAACACAAGCTCGCGCAGTTTAATTGCCCGCATTGTAAGGCCATTGCACCACAACACTGGCCTCATTATGTGGGGTATGCGGGACAACATGGACAATTGGTACAAATTTCAAGTCTTAGCGTGGCGAAATGCAGCCATTGTGCGGACCTTAGCCTCTGGTTTCAAGGGGAGTTGTTTTACCCAGAGGATGTTGCCGCTAACATTGATCCAGCAAATTCTGATTTACGGCAAGATATTCAGGAGGACTACATTGAAGCGAGCCGAATTGTCAAGGAATCCCCACGGGGAGCCGCAGCGCTCCTACGCTTGTGTGTACAGAAGCTATGTGGCCAACTCGGAGAGAACGAAAGCGACGTGAACACCGCAATAGGCAATCTGGTCAAGAAGAACTTGCCAGTCGAGATCCAGCAAGCCCTTGACATAGTGCGTGTCATCGGAAACAATGCTGTGCATCCCGGACAAATAGACTTGAAGGACAACACGGAGACTGCGATGAGATTGTTTGAACTGACCAACATCATCGCAGACAATAGGATTACACAACCACAGAAAATCGCAGAGCTATACAAATCGCTGCCGGAGACCTCGCGGGACCAAATCGAGAAGCGCGACCAGAGAGAGTAGATGACTCTCCACTATGACATCATCGTGATTGGCGGAGGGCATGCCGGGTGCGAGGCGGCGCTGGCTGCCGCGCGCATGGGCATGAAGACCTGCCTTGTGACCATGAATCTGCAAACCATCGGCCAGATGTCGTGCAATCCGGCCGTGGGAGGACTTGCCAAGGGGCAACTTGTCAAGGAGATTGACGCGCTCGGCGGCGAGATGGGCCGCGTGACCGATCTTGCCATGCTGCAATTCCGCATGCTCAATCGCTCGAAAGGTCCGGCGGTGTGGTCGCCGCGCGCGCAGTGCGACCGCGGCCTCTATGCGCGCAGCATGCGGCAAGCCCTCGAAGTGCAGCGCAATCTTGACCTCAAGCAGAATATGGTGGTGGATTTTGAAACGCGCGGCGGAAAGCTCACGGAAGTCGTCTGCCTTTCCGGCCAGCGCTTCGAGTGCCGCGCGGCCATCCTCTGCCCAGGCACATTCTTGAACGCGGTCATTCACGTCGGCGAGTTCTCCACGCCGGCGGGCCGCATCGGCGAAGGTCCGGCCACGCAGCTTTCCGAGAATCTTCTGCGCAGGGATTTTACTCTCGGCAGACTCAAGACCGGAACACCGCCGCGTCTTGACGGTCGCTCAATTGACTACTCGCGCTGCGAAGAGCAACCCGGCGACGCGCGCATCATTCCCTTCTCCAAGCGTACGCACAGAGCTCACGACAAGCAACTCGCCTGCCACCTCACCTACACCAACGCGTGCACGCACGATGTTCTGCGGCGCAGCCTGTCGCGCTCGCCTTTGTTCGCCGGGCGCATCGTGGGCCGCGGCCCGCGCTATTGCCCCTCCATCGAAGACAAAATCGTGCGCTTCGCCGACAAGGAACGGCATCAACTCTTCTTGGAACCCGAAGGCTGGGAAACGCACGAAGTTTACATCAACGGTTTCTCGTCGAGCCTGCCCGAAGAGATTCAATACGAAGCACTGAAGACCATCGCGGGCCTTGAAAACGTCGAGATGATGCGGCCGGGCTACGCGGTGGAGTACGACTTTTTTTCCGCGCATCAAATTCACTACACGCTCGAGACCAAACCCATCGAGGGTCTCTACTTCGCGGGACAGATCAACGGCACCACCGGTTATGAGGAAGCCGCGGCGCAGGGAATCATGGCCGGGATCAACGCCGTGCAAAAGATCAAAGGAGAGCCTGCGTTCATGCTGCGGCGCGATCAGGCCTACATCGGAGTGCTGGTGGATGACCTCATTATGAAGACTCCCGACGAGCCGTACCGCATGTTCACCTCGCGTGCCGAGCACCGCTTGATCCTGCGGCAGGACAATGCGGACTTGCGTCTGACTGAAATCGGCCACCGGCTCGGCCTTGTATCGGACTCGCAATATGAATTACAATTAAATAAAAATCAGTTGATTAGAGATGTAAAGAGTTTTCTTTCCGA
This sequence comes from bacterium, assembly GCA_026394155.1. GTDB lineage: Bacteria > Electryoneota > RPQS01 > RPQS01 > RPQS01 > RPQS01. The sequence continues at coordinate 6,303 of JAPKYT010000114.1, forward strand.
GGCCCGGGTGGAAAAGTTATCGGACAGCGGTATCCTTTCTGACCCCAGCCTGAAAGGTGTTCGCTTCGCGGCCCTCCTGAAGCGGCCGGAGGTGCGCCTCGCAGACTTGATCGAGAATTCACCGCAGTTATCCGCTTTGAAGCGCATGGCCGAAGACGAGGAGTTAGTGGCTGCGGTGGAGATGGACGTGAAGTACGAAGGCTATATCGCCCGTGAACGGATCCGCGCCGAGCGTCTGCAAGCACTCGAAGACCTGCGTCTGCCGGAAGATGTGGACTTCCGCTCCGTCGCATCCATCTCGTTAGAGGGCAGGGAGAAGCTTGCGCGCTTTCGTCCACAGACTCTGGGGCAGGCCGGGCGCATTGACGGGGTCAGTCCGGCGGATTGTTCAGCCATTCTTATCTATTTGAAAAAACTTAAGAAGATATGATTGTCGGCTCAATGTTCCACATGAAACACCTGTGGATGAGTGGATAAGTGGAGCCTGATCTGAAGCTGCTGGGTGGGCCGCTCTTGGGCTGGGCGGCCGATGATCCGCGGTGGCCCAAGCTGGAGCATTACCTTTCACGGGTGCGCGAGGCGGGCGTGCCACTCGCATCTCGCCGGGACCGCGAGCGGCTTGTGGAGCGGCATCTGATTCCCAGCCTCGAATCGCTGGCCTTCATAGCGGAAAGCGGCCAGTTGCTGGACTTCGGTTCCGGAGGCGGCTTTCCGGCTCTGCCCTTGGCCTTTGCACGGCCCCATCTGAGTGTGCTCTGCATCGAGTCGAACTCGCGCAAGGCGGCTTTTCTGCGCCGTGTTTCACGTGAAACAGGTCTGGCCAACGTGCAGGTCATTGAATCCCGCGTGGAAGACATCGAGGCCACCCACGACCGCACCATAGATTTCCTAACCGCCCGCGCCGTGGCCGATTTCCCTAAGCTTCTGGCGCAGACCGCTCGCTTCCTGACCAGCCGCGGCTGCTGGATCCTGTGGAAAGGGCAGAACTGGCGCCGGGAAGGTGATTTGGGCAAGAGCGGCGCGAGACTCATTGAAGAGCGCAGCCTTTCCAATGGCAGCCGGCTCTTGGTTCTGGTTCCAGTTGAACCCGAGAAATTGCCATGACAAAATCGGTATTTCAGGAATTACAGAATCTTACCACCGAGGCTCGAAACGCGGACACGATGCGGCTGGATTCCATGTCCGTGCGCGAGATTCTCGAAGCCATGAATAGCGAGGACAGAACGGTCGCCGAGGCGGTGGCTCAGGCGATGCCGCAGATCGAAATGGCCGTGGAGCTGGTGGTGTCCGCGCTGGCCTCCGGCGGCCGACTGATCTACGTGGGCGCGGGCACGTCGGGGCGGTTGGGGATTCTCGATGCCGCCGAGTGCCCACCCACCTTTTCCAGCGAGCCGTGGCAGGTACAGGGGTTCATCGCCGGCGGCCACGGAGCAGTCTTCCGCGCCGTCGAGGGAGCCGAAGACGACGAGGAGCAGGCTGTTAGAGACATCGAAGTTTGTTGTATAAACGATAATGATGTTGTCTGTGGAATCACGGCTTCAAGGCGTACGCCCTATGTTATCAGCGCGTTACGACACGCATCTACTAAGAGTGCGAAGCGTGTATTCATAATATGCAATACAGCGCCGGAAGACGCAGCAGAGTTTGCCGATGTCGTAATTTCCGTTCCGGTCGGAGCGGAGGTCCTGACCGGTTCCACGCGCCTCAGGGCAGGCACGGCCACCAAGCTCGTGCTGAACATGCTCACGACCGCGGCCATGGTGCGCTTGGGCAAGTGCTACGAGAATCTGATGGTGGATCTCAAGGCCGGATCGCAAAAACTGAAAGCCCGCGCGCGCCGCATCTTTATGGAATTGACGGGATCCGATTATGAGTGGGCCGATGAAGTTTTGAAACAAGCATCCGGCGAGCTGAAAACCGCTCTCGTCATGCACTTTCGTGGAGTGGACGCGGACAAAGCGCGCGCGTTGCTGGACGAGAGCGGCGGCGTCATCCGCAAGGCGATGCAGAAGGGCTGAGGGCGGAGGGATGAGGGATGAAGCCCGAAGCGATTTGTAGCGACACAGCCTGCTGTGTCCGTTTCCCCCGTGGACGGGGGGACAAAGAGCCTATCTTGAAATAACGAAAGAGTGGGTTTTCGACCGCCGAGCCGGGTTAAGTCTTCGCAACCCGGCCGGAATCGGGATTGCGCAAATCGAGAACAGTGTAAGAGTTGAGTCATCTGTTCAACTCTCCGCGTTCCG
>JAPKYT010000150.1 GCA_026394155.1 bacterium
GACCTCATCCCTAATCTGGTGGAAACGGTGAAAGGTTATGCCACGCACGAGCGCGAGGTCTTCATTGCCGTGACCGAAGCCCGTTCGCGGGTGGGACAGGCGACCACCCCGCAGGGCCGCATCGAAGCGGAGAATCAACTCACCGGAGCGCTGTCGCGGCTGCTGCTCGTCGCCGAGAACTATCCGCAGCTTAAGGCCAATCAGAATTTCCTCGCGCTGCAGGATGAATTGGCGGGGACGGAAAACCGCATCGCCGTGGAACGCCGGCGCTACAACGAAGCGGCCACGGAATACAATAAGAGAATCCGTCGCGTGCCGGGGAATATCATTGCGGGAATGTTCGGGTTTGAAAGGCGGGCCCTGTTAGAAGCGCCGGCCGAGGCCAAGGAAGCGCCGAAGGTGAAGTTCTAAGCGCGCGCACTCCCCCTTTTGTCCCCCCACTGGAAACGATGAATGATGAACGAGGAATGATGAAGTAGGAGCCGAAATCCCGCTCGGCAATTCATCGTTTATCGTTCCTCGTTTCTTCGGGGCCGGGGTGCGCAGCGGTGTGCAGATCACGCGCTCGCGGTGCGTAGCCGTCGGGGTCGGCATCAATCACCTCGTTGACAAACGTAGACACGGCGTCGTTTTCCGGATTCAACACCATGAGCCGCAGATACGCGTTGTCATCCGGGGCGCGGTCCACGAAGATCAGCCACGGCGGCCACTTAGATTCGCTTTTCATCGTATGCTCGACTTGAGTGCATCGTATTCTGCCAACCGGTGAGGGCAAAGGGGATGCCACCTCCTCCCCTTTTCGCCAGCCTTGAGAATTCCTGAAGACAAGATCGAAGACGTGCGGGCGGCCAGCGACATTCTGTCGGTGGTGCAAAGCTACGTGACCCTCAAGAAACGGGGTCAGAACTATTTCGGCCTCTGCCCGTTTCATCAGGAGAACACGCCCAGCTTTGCGGTGAATCCCGGCCGTCAGATTTTTCGCTGCTTTGGCTGCGGACGCGGCGGGAACGTGTTCGCCTTCATCATGGAGATGGAGCGCGTCACGTTCGTGGAGGCGGTGCGCGCCATGGCCGAGCGGGCGGGAATCGAACTGCCCGCCTGGCGCGCCGAAGATCGGGAGGCCGCTTCCGAATCGGAAGAGTTAGTGCGCGCCAACGGACTGGCGCGGGATTTCTTCCACAAACAGCTCGCGGAAGGAACGTCCGAGGGAGCAGAGGAAGCGCGGCGTTATCTGGAATCACGCGGCTATGGTGCGGCGGTGATCGAGCGCTATCTTCTCGGTTATGCTCCCGACTCGTGGGATGCGCTGGCGCAACATGCGCGCACCGTGGGACTCTCTCACTCGATTCTCTTACAGGCCGGATTGCTGAAAGAAGGCAAGGAGAAGAACCGGCCCTACGACGCGTTCCGCCACCGCATCATGTTTCCCATTCGCAATTTGTCGGGGAGAGTGATCGCTTTCGGCGGACGGCGGCTGCGCGAGGAAGAGACGGCCAAGTACATCAACTCGCCCGAGACGGCGGTCTATCGCAAGGGCCGCGAGCTGTTCGGTCTGTGGGAGGCGCGCAATGAAATCCGCACCCGCGGCGAAGCGATCTTAGTGGAGGGTTACACTGATTGTTTGTCCTTGGTGATGGCCGGTGTGGCGGTGACCGTGGCTTCGCTGGGAACCGCTCTCACCGAGCAACAATCGCGGCTGCTCAAGCGTTTCTGCGACAAAGTGTTCATTCTTTACGACGGCGACGACGCGGGATTGAGCGCGGCGCGCAGGGCGATTGACGTACTGCTGTCCGCGAGAGCGGCGCCGCGGGTGATCGTTCTGCCCGAGGAAGAAGACCCGGACTCGTTCGTGCGCAGGCAAGGCGGTGAAGCCGCGTGGAAGCTGCGCAACGAAGCTCTCTCGCCCATCGAGTTCCAATTGTTCTTGATGAAACGCAACCAAGTGTCCCTGGCGGATGCAGTGCGCGAACTGGTGGCCAGCGCGGCGCTCATGGCCAGCCCGGTGGAGCAGGACGTTTTCTTGCGCGACATCTCGACCAAGACGGCGGTGAGTACGGATGCACTGCGGCGGGAACTGGCGCGGGTGCGCGCTCCGGCACGCGCTGTGGAAGATGTGCCGACGCGCGGCAAGTGGCCGCCGCCGAGTCCGCTGACCGCGCTGACTCGCGTGTTGGTGCGGCGTACCGAGCTTCGGCCGCTCATCTTCGAGAAATGGACGCCGCAGGACGTCAGCGATCCGCATCTGACCGAGCTTCTCGCGTTGCTCCATGACGAATGGAAATCGGAGAGCATGCGCGAGCCGGCCACGCTGCTCGATCATTTTCCCGAATCGCCGCTGAGCGAGTTTCTGGCCGAGTGCCTTTACGAAAGCGAGGATGAAACCGACGACGACCGCGCGCTGGAGATTGACCGCAAGACGGCGCTGGATTGTCTGAACATGATGGAAGCGGACAAGCTGCGCGCGGTCATCGCCGAGAAGAAACGACGGCTGGCGGAAGCGCCGGAGGAAGCGGGCGCGATTCTGCCCGAAATGCAGCGGCTCATGCGCGAGGAAAAGCGGCTGCGCGGAGGCGGAAGGTAGTGCCGCACGGCAGTGCGCTCGTGAGGGATGAGGGCGGAGGGATGAGGGATGAATCCCGAAGCTCCGTAGTTACACAGCTTGCTGCGTGTGTTCCTCGTAGCCGCACACGGCAGTGCGCTCGGGAGGGATGAGGGCGGAGGGATGAGGGATGAATCCCGAAGCTCCGTAGTTACACAGCTTGCTGTGTGTGTTCCTCGTAGCCGCGCACGGCAGTGCGCTCGTGAGGAATGAGGGATGAATCCCGAAGCTCCGTAGTTACACAGCTTGCTGTGTGTGTTCCTCGTAGCCGCGCACGGCAGTGCGGTCTTGATGCAAAGAGACCCCCTTAATCCCCCTACTGAAGTAGGGGGAAACGTGGAGAGCACCATGCGACCACAATATCACGGAACCACCATTTTGGCCGTACGGCGAGACGGCAAAGTGTGCATCGCGGGCGACGGCCAGCTCACGCTGGAAGACACCATCATCAAGAACAGCGGCCGCAAAGTGCGCAAGCTGTTCGACGGGAAAGTGCTGGTGGGCTACGCCGGCGGCGCGGCCGATGCGCTGGCGCTGCTCGACGTTTTCGAGGTCAAACTCAAGCAGTATGACGGCGATCTCACGCGGGCCGTGATCGAAGTGGCCAAGGAGTGGCGGCTCGACCGCAACTTGCGCAGATTGGAAGCCGATTTGGTGGTGATGGACGCGGAAAAGATGTTCCTGCTTTCCGGTTTGGGCGAGATCGTGGAACCGGATGACGACGTGGTGGCGCTGGGCTCGGGTGGAACCTACGCGGTGGCGGCCGCGCGCGCGCTGATGCGGCACACGAATCTCTCCGCGCGCGAGATTGCATTGGCAGCCATGAACATCGCGGCCAAGATTTGCGTCTATACGAATGACCACATCACCTTTGAAGAACTGGAATAAGATGCAACCCCCCTTTTATCCCCCCGTGAACGGGGGGAGAAAAACATAAACATGAATCCTCCGACACCCATCATCAAGCAGCTCACACCGGCGGAAATCGTGACGGAGCTGGATAAATACGTCATCGGGCAGGGCGCGGCCAAGCGGGCGGTGGCGATTGCGTTGCGCAATCGCTGGCGGCGGCAGCAAGTGCAAGGCGAACTGCGCGACGAAATCTATCCCAACAACATCATCCTCATCGGTCCCACCGGAGTCGGCAAGACGGAACTGGCGCGGCGGCTGGCGAATTTGGCAGGCGCGCCGTTCGTCAAAGTGGAAGCCTCTAAATATACCGAGGTGGGCTACGTGGGCCGCGACGTGGAGTCCATGATCCGCGAACTCGTGGACACGGCGGTCTCGAAGGTCAAGACTGAGCATCGCGCGATGCTGCGCGAAACGATCGAGCGGGCGGTGGAAGAGCGGCTTCTGGACCTGCTGGTTCCGGAGCCGCGTGCCCGCCGGCAGTACGACGACACGGATCGCGGCGGTCGTTCACGGCGAGTAGAGCATGACCGGCGCAGGCGGCGGCGCGAACGCGTGCGCATGGAGCTGCAAGCCGGGTTGTTGGAACAGGAGATGGTCGAACTCGACGTGCCCGAGGATGTCATGCCGCTGATGCAGATCTTCTCGGCGCAGGGCATAGAAGAAATGGGTATCAATCTGCCGGAAGCCATCGGCGGGCAGTCCAAGCGCACGCGGCGGCGTAAGGTGACGGTGGCCGAGGCGCGCGAGCTGGTTACCGAAGAAGAAATGGAACGGCAAGTGGAAATGGATCGCGTGGTGCGCGAGGCCATCCGTCGCACCGAATCGGCGGGCATTGTCTTCTTGGATGAGATTGACAAAATTGCCGCCCCGGCGGAGAGTCGGGACGGCGGCCCGGACGTGAGCCGCAGCGGCGTGCAGCGCGACATTCTGCCGGTGGTGGAAGGCACGACCGTGGCCACCAAGTTCGGCCTGGTGCGCACCGACCACATTTTGTTTATCGCAGCGGGCGCATTCACGGCGGTCAAACCCTCGGACTTGATTCCCGAATTGCAGGGACGTTTCCCCATCCGCGTGGAATTGGAAAAACTGGGCGCGGAAGAATTCTTCCGCATTCTGACCGAGCCGCGCAATGCGCTGGTGCGGCAGTACACCGCCCTCTTGGCTACCGAGGGAGTGACGCTGTCCTTCACGCGCGACGGACTGAAGGAAATTGCGGCTCTCGCGCACCGGGTAAACCAGCGCATGGAAGACATCGGCGCGCGCCGCCTGCACACCCTCATGACGACGCTCTTGGACGACATTCTGTTCGAAGCCCCCACCATGAAACAGCGCAAGATTACCATCACCAAGGAGCGCGTGACCAAGGCGCTGGCGAAGGTGGCGGAGGATGATGACCTTTCGCGTTTCATTCTGTGACCGGACTTTTTCGCCGAGCCCGGACTAGCCAACACCCTCCGTGGTGTTGGTCGCAACCCGGCCGGAATCGGGAGCCGTGACCAAGAACCCCCCTAACCCCCCTACTGAAGTAGGAGGGAGAGGCGCGGGGTTTGCCAGTCTCCCGTTTTGTGTGGTGGCCTTACTGCCTGCAAGTGGCGACCGCACGAGAGGTTACGGCGGCTATGATGACCGTGGTCTCTGCGCAAGGCTTGCAGAGATTCGAGTTTTTTGCATTCGAGCACCTTGTTTCCGATACCGTTTGCACTGAGGAATCCCCGATGAAACGTTCGACCGCTTTTTCTGTGCTTGCCCTTTGTGTGCTGCCGCCGGTGGCGACATTCGCCGTGGCCGGGACGCCCGGCGTGACCAATCAAATTCTCTATGCCAGTCCGAGTCGGACCGCACTTCAGGTTGACCTTGACGAGGCCGCGCTTCAGCAGCGGATCGCTCAGCCGATGGACGGGGAGCAGCTCACCGACGGCTTGGGGCTGATCTTAGCTATCGCCGGACACGGCGCTCCCGCCGCGCGCGTCTTGAGCTGGGAGACCGGCGGAGTGGTGATGCCCGCCGTGGCCGTGCAGTCCATCACTGTTGCCGATTCTCCTGACGATCTGGCGGTTCTCGGACGGCCCGCGATCTTTCACGATCTGCGGGTGGTGCGCGTGGGCTTTCGTCCGCTGCTGCGGGATGCAAACGGGAACCTGAGTGCCGTGAATTCGGTGACGCTGGAGGTCACCACCTCGGGAAGCGGCGGCGGCAATGAAATGGATGAGCCGGCCTCCTTTTCTTCGGCCTTCTACCCGCTCTACCGGGCCTTCGTGTCGAATCTGGATGAAGCCTATCCCGAGCACTCGATTCGGGCTCCGGGCCGGTTCTTGGTGCTGGCCACGCAGAACCGCTTCAACAGCTTCAACACCAGTGACCAGTGGCTGTCGTGGCTGGACCTGAAGAAGCGCAAGGGCTACACCATGCAAATCGTGTCGGTGGCGGTGGCCACCGGACAAGCCACGACCATCGCGCAGACCATTCGCAACGCCTATCAGGATCCCAGCCAGCCCGATCTCGAGTACGTGATGATCATCGGCGACGTGCCGGAAATGTCCTCCAATCCGCGGCGCAATCCCGAGCACGAGGGCGAGTCTTCCGTGGGCGACAATTCCTACTACACGGTGGCGGGCGATGACAGCCTTCCCGATCTCTTGGGCGGCCGGGTGTCGGCGCTGGTTCCTTCGGAGTATGTCACGTACTGGAACAAGGTCTATCAGTACGAGGCCAATCCCGTGCTTGACGATCCGCGCTGGTTCCGGTCGGTGTGTGCCGTGGCGGGCAATTACTCGGACGGCACGGGCCTCTATCCGGTGACCCCGGTGTGGAACGTGGAGTGGGCCCGCCAGAGACTGCTGCGCGACGGGTGCGTCACGGACGCCGACACGTTTTACTATCACGGCACGGTGGGCGATCCGGCTCCCGGTCAGTACCGCCCGTTCATCCTCGCCGACATTGACTCGGGCGTGTGCGCCATTCTCTATCGCGGCTGGGGCGGCTCGCAAGGCTGGCAGTATCCCGTTTTCAACAACGTTGACTTGGCACAGCTTCACAACGGTCGGCGCATGCCCGCGGTCTTCGGCATCGTCTGCGGCAGCGGCAACTTCGCCTACACAAGTGGCCAATGTCTGGGCGAGACCTTCACCACCGGAACGGGCACCCCTTCCCAGCCGCAGGGCGGAATCATTTACATCGGGGCCAGCGACTTGCACACCAACACCCGGCACAACAACGCGATTCTGGCGGGCATCATCGAGGCCATGCTGGACTACGACGTGCGCAGCGCCGGCGCGCTGCTCGTGGCCGGCAAGCTCGAAGGCTGGCGGCAATTCCCGCTCGAACAAACCGGCAGCATGCTCGCGTGGTTCTATGTGCTGCACGTCTTTAATCTCTTGGGCGATCCGGAGATTCAGCTTCAGATCTGCCAACCGGGCAGTTTCTCGGCGACTCTCCTCGCTCCCACGACCGTCGGCACGACTCTGCTGCCCGTGACGGTGACCTCAAATGGACAGCCGACAGAAGGCGCGGTTGTGACGCTGCGCGCGCAGGGTTCAGATACCGTGAGCGCCCGCCGCACGGACGCGACCGGACAGGCATGGCTCCCGGCCAATTTCACGACTGCGGGAGTCGCGCAACTCACCGTCTGGAAATCGGGCTGCATCATGGAGCTCATGGACATCCCGGTCACCGCCGAAAGCTATGATCCCAAGATTACGGCTGTCAACTGGTCGGCGGGCGGCGACAATCTGCCGAATCCCGGAGAGCTGGTCAGTTTCACGCTCGACGTGCGCAATGAAAGCGCGACGCAGATTTCTGCGATCATCAACATCTCGCAGTGGGACCAGCGCCTCACCATCTGGAGCGGCTTCGCGTGGATTTCCGACCTTGCGCCCGGAGCCACTGCGACCACCACGCCATTTGTCATCTCGCTGGAGGGCATCTCGCTGGAGGGCGAGCTGTTCGACGGGGAGCGTCCACAGCTGACGTTGGTGTTTCAGGAGGCTCCGCATGAGGCTGTTCGCTATGTAGAGGTGCCCGTGGCGGCGCCCGATCCGGTGATTACCACATTGACGGTGAACGACGGCAACGGCATCCTCGAACCCGGCGAGACCGCGGACATTTTCGTCACCCTTCTCAACGCGGGTCATCAGGCGGGATCGAATCTCTCGGCCGAAGTTCATTCGCACGATGATGCGGTAAACTTCGTGGACAATTCCGCCGCGTGGGCCAGTCTGCCCGTCGGCCAGAGTGCCGTCAGCGGTGATCCGATTCGCTTGACCGTTCCGGCAGGCGTCACGCCCGGGCGGCAGATTCTGCTGCGCTTCGTCTTCTCGCAGGAGGGCGTGGTGGTGGCGCGCAAGAACATTCTGCTGAACACCGGCGTGGTCACACCCACCGCGCCCACCGGACCGGACGAGTACGGCTATTACGCTTACGAAAACATTGACGCCGCCTACGCCGCTCATCCGACCTACGACTGGATCGAGCTCGATCCCGAGTACGGCGGTTCGGGTGCGGACACGCACACCGTGCGCGACGATACGCATTTCGGCATGGCATTGCCGGCGGCCTTCACCTTTTACGGACAAAGCTACGACAGCGTGTGGATCTGCTCCAACGGCTGGCTGGCATTCGAGCGGACCACGCTTCCCGAGTTTCGCAACTGGCAAATTCCCTCGCCCATCGGACCGGGAGCGATGGTCTGCCCGTTCTGGGATGACTTGATTATTGACCGCATGTGGCCCAACAACGACTCGGCGCACACGGTGTGGACGCGCTATGACGCTCCCGAAAGCCGCTTCGTGGTGCAATGGCGCGCGTTGAATCGCGCCGGACTGAAGAACACCGGCCTGCCCAACGAGGATTTTTGCACTTTCGAAGCGATTCTCATGTATCGCGCGGGCGACGGCGACATCCTCTGCCAGTACGACCAGATCGCCAACGTGGATGCGGAGAACAACTATGCCACGGTGGGCATTCAGGATTCGTATCATCGTCGCGGCCTTGGACTGACCTACGCCAACATCTATCTGCCCTCGGTGGACACGCTGCGGGCCGGGCGGGCTATTCTGTTTACCACCACGCCGCCCGACCAGTTCAGCGATGCGCCGCCGCCGCGCACTGAGGTGACGCGCCGTTTCGCCCTGCACGAAGCCTATCCCAATCCTTTCAATCCGCGCGCCGAACTGCGCTTCGAGCTTTCCACCGCGGGCCGGGCCACGCTGGTTGTGTACGACATTCTCGGCCAGGAAGTGGCGACGCTCGTTGACGGCACGTTCGCGCCGGGCAGCTATCAGGTTTCGTTTGACGGACGGGAGTTGCCTTCCGGTTTGTATTTCGCCCGCCTGATTTCCGGCGCAAACACACAGGTGCGCAAGCTGATGTTGGTGAAATAGCGTTCTCGCACTATCAGAATGCAGCGAGGCGGCCAAATGGCCGCCTCGTTTGTTTGCATGTCACCAATTCATCAGTCCACTAGCCCACACCCTCCTGGGTGTGGGATTTGCGGGAGGCGGGGACGTCTCGCTCTCCTGCGAGCCGGGCATGTTCAGAAACATGCTACGGCGAACAAGAACCCCCCTTGATCCCCCCTTTTGCAAAGGGGGGAAATGATGCCAGCGACTCTCTTTGGGCCTCCCCCCTTAGAATAAGGGGGGACAGTGGGGGGTTCTGCTTGCCGCCGCGTGAAGAACCCCCCTTTGATCCCTCCGCTGAAGCGGGGGGAAAGTCGAGTCCTTCCCCCACTCTGTGGGGGAAGTTAGAAGGGGGAGTTCTTCACATATGACACCACTGCCCGAACTCCCCCCTTTTGTCCCCCCACGAAGTGGGGGGAGACTCTACAATTTCCTCCACAATTCGAGAATGCGGCGCGGAAGCTCTTCGCGCATTTTCTGGAACTCGTGCGCCGATTCCGACCGCCACACGCCCGCCGCCGCTCCGGCATGACCGTCGCCGATATTGAGCTCGCGCACGATCTCGCCCACGTCCTTGCCGCCCGGCGCGGCCAGCGCCAGAGAGAGCGAGACCGAGATGTCGTTGGTCTTTTGGCCGCCGCGAAAGACCGGCTTCATTTCGACAAAGCCGCGCGCTGCGGGAAAGATCAATCCCACTAACTTTTTGTCCAGCCGCACGGGATTGCTGAACGCGGTAATGTCCACGAACACCAATTCGCCGACCGCATCCTCGGGCAGCAGGCGCGCGTATTTGCGAATGTGTTCGAGCATCGTCTCTTCTTCGCGCGCATAGCGGGCAGCGCGCTCGATCACCAGCGGATCGGCCGCCGCTTCTTCAAGCGAAACGTCGCGCATGAGGAACGTGATGTGCCGCAACACTTCGTAGTGTTCGCGCGCATTGGGCGAGGAGGCTTTGATGGCGCGGTCCACACGATTAGGCGGCGTGTCCGCCCGCCACGCGTCCAGATCGGGAAACGAGAAGCTGTCTATCACGTCCGCCTCGCGCGCCAACCGAGCGTAATCCTCGGGCAAATCGTCGCTTTCGGCGAGAAAATCATAGACGACGCGCACGCAGGAAAGGGCTTCGGCGAAACGGCCGGGAATGGCAGAAGCGTCCAGACCGCGCAGCTTGAGTTCCTGGAGATTCCCCGCGTGATGATCGAACCACAGACCGCATTCGAGCGGATAGGGCAGGTCGCACACGATGTCCGCGCGGGTGATGGGAATCTCCGCCTTGGCAATCGTGATAGGCCCGGCGAAACGGATGGCGTCCAGATCATAAGCCCACGACAGCAGCGCGGCGCTGCCGAGGCCGTCGAAATCATTGTGGGTGACGATGGAGGCGAAGGCCGGCATGATTAGTAGTAGCTGCCGTAACCGCCGCCGCGATGGCGCTCGACCTTCACGTCGCGCAATTGCGGCGACTTGAGGGCGATGCGCAGGAAGTAGCCGGGCCGGTAGCCGAGCGGACTCCACTGAAAGCTCGCTTCCCAGCAGTGCAGGTTGCGCAGCACCGACACGCCCACGTTGCGCACCTCGCGCCGCTCGAGATCGAAGGTGTAATCGAAATTGACGTCCCAATTCGGCGTGAGATTGAAGGTGGCGCGGGCGGCAAGGCTGGAAGTCTTGGAGCGGCGCAGATAGTCGCTGGTCTGATGAATATTGACGCTCATGGTGAGCGGCATGTCGAACAGTTGCGAGGGCTGAGTGGTGTCGAGCTTGCGGCCCGGTGGAGGCGGCGGAAGATTGCGGATGTCCGGCACGTCCGCCGGATTGTAGGGCTCCGGCGCGGCCAGCGAATCGGACCTTCCCACCGTATCGGCCCCGGCGCCGGCGCCGAACAGAGAGCCGATGGTTTCAGCGCGCACCGAGAAGCCAACGTTCATGCTCGAATTGAGCAGTTCGACCGGAGCGTACCACTTGGCGCCGGGACGATCCCAGAAAAACGTGTTCACCGGCCGTTCGTTCACGTAGCGATAGAGCGAATGGCTGGTGCTGACATCGAAGGACAGACCGTTTACGGGACCGATGATCGTGCCCGGAACGGATGTGCGCCAGCTCATGCCGAGGTTGTCCCACTTCAGCGAATCCTTGCGCAGGTCCACCCCCGTTCTCATGCTCCACGCCAGAAGATCGAATCGCTTCTGGTCTTTCTCTTCCTCGGCGGAGGTTTTCATCTGAAAGAGGTGATCGAGACTGAAAGAAAAGCTCTCGGAGAGTCCCGTGGGCGTGCTGCCGGCGGCGCCGATATTCTCGGAGGCAGGAAAGCGGTCGAAGGTGTAGCGGCGGCCGTCGGGCAAGGTGACGGGCAAGGTGTCGGGCAAGGTGACGGGCAAGGTGACGGGCAAGGTGACGGTGCGGTAGTATCCCCACATGTCTTTGGAGAAGTCGGGGCGATAGGTAAACGATACGGAAGGCGTCATCACGTGGCGGAAACTGGCGCCGATGCCGAGCGGTTCGCGGGCCAGACCGTAAAGTTTGGTGTTCAGCGAAGCGCCGAGGTCGAAGACGGTGCGCTGGAAGAATCCGTGATCGTCTTCACGATCCAGAAGCGTGTCGCCGGAGGCGCGGTAATTCACCGCGCGCCGCGTCCACAGCGAGGCCAGAGTGAGGCGCGGATTCAGATTGAAGTAGCGCAGGAGCTGTGCATTAGCGCTGAGCGAGGCATTGTGCGTGAGGCCGTCGCGCTGAAAGACGGCGGTGGTGTCGTCGCCGTAAACAACCGTGTCGCGACTTTGCGGCAACGAGCGAGGACGCAAACCTTCCTGCCGGCGCGCATGCGTCATGGAGAGTTCGTTGCGGTAGACCGCCGAGTAACTGTACTGAAAGGCGCGATACCACGGAGGCTCGAGTTCCTTGGGCGCGACCGCTCCGCGGACGCCTCTCTTGGCACGAGGCGGCCCAAAGAGCTGCTGGCTCTTGTGGGTCAGATTGACCGCCGGCAGCGTGGCGCTCCACGTCTCGTTGGTCAGATTCTGGGTGTAGCCGACGTTCACGCCGGCGGTCCACGGCGCGTACTCAAAGGACTTGCTGAGGGTGGCGTTGGACTGGACGGACTGCTTGAGCTGGTCTTGCGTGGTGCCGGTGTTTTGCACGTAGCTGCGATTGGACGCATAGTGGCCGCTGACCGCCAGCCGCGTGTAATTGTCTATCACCTGATTGTGGGCGGCGCTGAGCGCGAAGTCGCGCCGTGCCGTGCTGCCTTGCCGCTGGGTGTTGAAATCGAAGTCCAGATTGCCGTTCAGCACGTAGCGCTTGGTGTAACGGAAGTTGCCGCGGCCCAGAAAGCCGAAGCGTTCGAAGTAGTCCACACTGCCGCGCGCGTCCATATAATCGGAAATCGCCCAGTAGTAGCCGATGTCGCGCAGGAAGCGGCCCTGCGACCCCGACTCTCCGAAGATGGGGATGAGAATGCCGGAGGTGCGCCCGTGCTGCTGCGGGAAAATGCCGTAGGGTGCGGCCAGACAGGGAACGTCCGCGAAGTAGAGAATGACGGGCCGCGCGATCACGCGTCTGCCCACCATCACCTTGAGGTCCTTGGCCGCGAAGTGATAATGCGGTGTGTCGTTTTCGCAGGTGGTGAATTGACCGCCGGTCACGCTGATGAGATCATCATCGAGCCGCTTGAACTGCCGGCCGTGGTAATAGCCGTCCTCGAAGGTGGTGGATCCGCCGCGCACGCGGCCGATCTTGGTTTTCAGGTTGTAGGCGATTTCGTCGCCGGTGAAGTCTTCGTTGGCCTGCACGAAGTGCG
>JAPKYT010000087.1 GCA_026394155.1 bacterium
AGCGCCATTGCCGGTCGGGAGACCGACAACGGCGGTGAAGCTATTCATGGTTCGTTCTTATCGAGATGGAAATCGATTTTGTACAACGAATCCGCCATTGTTGAAAGAGACGCGGAGTCACCAACGTCAGCGTTGAGAGTACGTTTTGCCGTTAGATGATACTCCCCCGGGTTGAGATTCGCCATTACGTACCGGCCGAGAGAATCTGCCACTACTGTGCTGCAACAGCCTTTGTAAGTGACGTCGCTTGAGTCTGTATATTCATAATAGGCCGTTACTATCGCATGGGGTATCACACCCTCGGTTCCTTTCTCGCTCGCGCATCCGTATATGGTGAACTTACCCGGCTTGACTGTAGAAGGTTCAGTATATGTGCAGGGCTTTCCCGGCGGACATGGCACTTCTACGAACATTGCGAACCCTCCGTAGAGCAGTTCCACCGCCACGAAGGATTCGGTCTTGTCACGGACTTTTAATACGACGTCTGTTGAGCGATATCTATCAGCACCTATGCGCAACGTATCCATACCTACCGGCACACCAACAATTGTGAACTCTCCCTTTTCATTGGTGCTATGTTCCTCTATGCGCATAGGTTCCTTCACCAGGTCGATCCATGCGTTCTCGATCGGTTCCTTTGTCTTTTTGTCTGTTACCCGTCCTCTGACAGTCCCCGTTTGTGCATGGAGAATATCCACAAGGGCAAGTACGCACAAAATAACGAACGGGAACAGACGAACAAAGCTTCGATGCATGATTGATACCCTTCGTTCGTTTGAATCTTGAAGCAATGTCTTCTGATCACGTTTTTAGGTCCTTCTTGCGGGCGGCGGGGAAGAGGACGTTGTTCAAGATGAGGCGATAGCCGGCGGAGTTTTTGTGGAGATCGAGAATGGTCGGCGGGTCACCTACTTGATGGCGGTAATCCTCGGGATCGTGGCCGCCGTAGAAAGCCCAGAAGCCTTTGCCAAAGTTACCGTAGATGTATTTCACTTCGTCGGTGCCTTCGTTTTGCGCGAGGATGGTCACGCTGGGCTTGATGAAGCGCTTGTGAAAGGCCGTGGTCTGACCCATGAAACCCTTGATGACGCTGGTGTGGCACTGCGTGAGCATGGTGGGCACGGGATCATACTTGGCCGAAAAATCGAAGAGCGTGAAGTAATCGCCTTCATCGCCGCGCGGCATCATGCCCGTGCGCGGAGAAACGTCTATTTCCGAAAACTCATAGACCATCGGATCGGTGATGAGATTGTAGTTCTGGAAGGCGAAACCGTAATCGAAGCGCAGCTTGGCGGGATATTCAGGGTCAATGCCGTCGCCGTCGAAGACCGGCGCGCAAATGTCGGTCTCGGCCGCGGCCAGCGAAATATCATAGCTGTCGGTGGCACTGCACATAGCGAACATGAAGCCGCCCTGCCCCACGTAGGCGCGCAGCGTACGCGCCACGGCCAGCTTCAGCTGCGAGACTTTTTTGAATCCCAAGCGCGCGGCCCGCGCTTCCTCGCTCTCCACCTGCCGGATGTACCAATCCGCGTTGCGGTACATCGAGTAAAACTTGCCGTATTGCCCGGTGAAATCCTCGTGATGCAGATGCACCCAATCGTACTTGGCGAGTTTGCCGGCCAGCACGTCTTCATCATAAATCAGGTCAAAGGGAATTTCGGCGTACTTCAGCGCGAGATTCACCGCGTCATCCCACGGGCCGTCATCCGCCTCCGGCGGCGCGTAGATGGCGATCTTCGTGGGCTTTTCAAGCAGCACAACCTCCATGTTGGCTTGCTCGATTTCATCGTAGATGCCGCCGGGGTCGCTCACGCTTTCGGACAGCACTCCGCGCAACCGGCACTCGCTTTCGATTTCCGGCGCGAAGTCCATCAGGAAGCTGCCGCCGCGATAGTTGAGCAGCCAATCCACTTTGAGGCCGCGGTCGAGAGCGAGCCAGGCGATGCCGTAGGCTTTCAAATGATCGGTCTGCGAGAGATCCATCGGGATCAGCAGCTTCTGCGCGAAGGAGGGAAGAGAGAGCAGAAGGCAAAGGATGAAGGATGAAGGATGAAGGATGAAGTGAAGAAGACGCATGGGTTGTCATTTCCATCTCCCCCTACTTCAGTAGGGGGATAAAAGGGGGTTCTCGTTTCTGCACGGCACACTGCCGTGTGCTACTACGAATTCTCCGTCGCGCGAATCGGATCAGCAAGCCCGCCCGAATCTAACCCCCCTTGCCCCCCTACTGAAGTAGGGGGGAGTTACTATGATACGCGGGCGCTCAGAATTCGAGCTTTGCGGCGGGCTTGCTCAAGGTACATCGAGCGCGGATGCTGAATGAGAAACTCCTTGAACTCGAAGAGCGCGCCGGCGTCATCGTGCAAATCTTCCATGCGGATGAGCGCGCGCAGGTACTTGGCGCGATCCAAGTCCACCGACTCGGTGTAACGCGCGATGAAAGTGTCCAGCACGGCCACCGCCGCCTGCGGGCTACCGCAATTGCGTAAAGCGAGAGCCTGTGAGTAGCGCGCCCACTCGGCCAAGCGCCCGTCCTTGAGGAGATTTGCCGCCTCGTCGAAACGCGCGGCGGCCAGCGAATCCTCATGGCGGAAAGTGGCGTAATCGCCCTCGGCAAAGGCCCGCTGCGCGCGGTAGACACCGCCTTCGTCGAGCAGCGCCGTGTAGAGCACCGCATCGTTGAAGGCCGTGTTGACGGGATTGCCGGCGGTGATGGAATCCAAAGCCGCCAAAGCCAGCTTGGTGGAATCGCGCCAGAGATTGGCGCGGGCGATTCGCAAGAGCGCCTGCGCAGCATCTTCGGCAAGCGTGGGAGCGCGGTCCAGCTTCACCACGTCGCTCCACGCACTCACCGCCGCCGTCTGATCACCGAGGCAGGCATGGCAATCGCCGACGCGCAATCCCACCAGCGCGCGCGAAATGAGCAGCCCGCGCTGCCAGAGATCTTCATAGAGAGGCAGGGCCGCCGCGGCGGCGCGGTCCTGATGCAGCAGGATTTCCGCGATGCGGAAGCGCGCTTCATGAACTTGTTTGAAGGTGGGATGCTGCGCGATGAACGATTCGTATGCCTGTTTGGCCTGCGCCCACTGACCGAGCACTTCCAGACAACGGCCCAGCCCAAGTTCGGCGCGTGCCGCCACGTCGGCGGCCGGCTGCCACGCGAGAATCCGCTGGAATCCACGGCGGGCGTGCTCGACTTCTCCCTCGCTGAGGAGCTGCTCGGCGGCGGCGAGCACGAGATTGCCGCCGTTCTGCGAGAGCGAATCGGCGACGATGGTGCCGTTCATAAAACCGGCAAGGTCGCCTGTCTTGTGCGCGAAACCGGCGCTGAGTCTCCATACATCCACGCTTTTTCGGTCGCGTTGCACGACCTTGCGCAGCACGGCGGTGACTTTGCCGTTCACGGCGGAGTCATCGGGAAAGCGGTTGAGGTAGTTCAGCGCCACCTGCCAGCCGTTGGGCGAGCTGGTGGTGAAAAGCAGCAATTCCTCGGTGGCGGCACTCCAGTTCATCTGGCCGCTCAGACTCGACGCCAGTTCCAGCGCCATGAACGACGGCTGCTTCGCGTCCTTGCGGAAATCACGAATGACGCGCTCGGCATCCTCCCAGCGGCGGTTTTGCAGCAGCAGGGTGACCAGAGAGCGCACCGCATCGGGCGCGCGTCCGACCGAGGCCAAGGCACCGTTCCAAATCTGCCACGCGCGCGCTTCATCGCCGCGCGCCAGAGCCACTTGTCCGAGGGCCAGCGTCAGCGCATAGTTGCCGGTGGGATCGGCGGGCATCATGGGCGCGTTCTGGCGCAGCTCGTTTTTCTGAATCCACTCCTTGAGGAAGGCCTCGGCCTCATCGTACTGTTGCAGCGCCATGAGCATGCGCGTGACGCCTTGCAGCGCGTCCGGCTGCCACGGAGTTCGATTCAGCAGTTCGCGCCAGATGCCGAGAGCGCGGTTGAGATCGCCCAGCGTTTCCGCGCGGCGGGCGCGTTCGGCGATGATATAGTCGTCGCCTTGAGCCTTGCGCGGCGCGGGCGCGGTTCGCGGCTTGCCCTGAAGCTGCACGGGGATTTGCGTTTCCTGCGCACAGGCCGCCAGCGCAATGACCAGCAGCAGGATGTAGCTGAGGATGAAGCGTTTCACGTTTGGCGATAATGCTTGGAGAATGGATTGTGCCGAACGCCATTGCCGGTCGGGAGACCGACAACGGCGACGTTCCCTTTCCCCCGCTTTAGTGGGGGGATGAAGCCGGGTTCTTCTCTCACACGCGGCGCCAGCGGAGAGCAAACCATCACAAGCCCTGCCGTGCTGACGATCGCATCACCAGTTCAGCGTCAGCGTGATGCTATTTGCGCCGGGAACAAGCGCGGCATCCGAATGAGTGTCTGACAGTGAACGATGAGCCTGGACGACGCCCAATCCCACCGCCGTTCCCCACACGGCTCCGCCCACCGTGTCGGAGAGCCAGTGGCGGTCGCGATGAAGCCTTTGGAAGGCGGTCGCCGCGGCCAGAGAGTAGAGCGCAACGGCAACGGGCAGCGATTTTGCCTCAGCGGCCAGCACTGTCGAAAGAGAAAAGGCTACCACCGTGTCGCCGGAGGGGAACGATTGATCCACATCCTTCCAGTTTGGACCTGCGAAATGGTATGGACCGTTCTCGGCGACTGGACGATTGCGACCGAGCGTGCGTTTCACAAGCTGCGATCCGAGAGCCGATAGGCAGAAGGACTCGACAACTTCCTGTCCGGTGCGCCGCAGCGAGGGTTCGGCGGCCAGCAAGCCAGCCGCGTAGAACGCGCCTGCAACGGCGAAGGTCAGACCCGTTCGCTGGTAGAAATGACCGACGTCGGAAACCGTCTCTGCCCACTGACCGCCGCTGCTGTCGGCGACGTGACGCACCGAGCGGTCGAGAGTCGAGAGAGCAGCTATTCCCATGAGAATTCCGCCCGCCAGCGCATAGTCTTCTGCATCGCCGCGAAACGGCGCCTGCAGCAGGCGCCAGGTCACGCGTCCGGTTTGGCGCGCGTCATGGGCAAGCGTTCGGGTCACGCACTCGGCGCGCGCATTTCCTGCGGCCCACAACACCAGCAAGAGTGCCGCGCGGCCGGCGTAGCGCGTGAAGCTATCTTGGAATGGGCCCTCGCACGATCTCATCCAGCCGAACCCCCCTTTTATCCCCCCGTGAACGGGGGGAGAATGTCATTTCCACTTGGAAAGCGCGTCGAAGTAGGCGCGAATGAGTTGCTCGTAGTCGGGGGTGTATTTGGCATCCAGAGCGCGCAACAAATCCTCGCGGAGCTGATCCTGACCGGGTTTATCGGGCAGCGGACGCGGCGTGCTGCGCACAATGTCCACCCCCGGCGAGGCGCGGCGGCGCGGCGAGAATTCGCGCTCGCGCGTGGCGCGCTGAAAGTCCAGGAGGCGTGATTCGATGTGCTCTTGCTGCTGCATGGTGCGCTGGCTGACATTGCGGTCGTTCAAGTCCTTGGCGACGTCCTCCATTTCTTTGGCGACATCCTCGAGCCGTCCGAGGCTTTGCCGCGACGCTTGTGTTTCCTCGGCCAGTTCGCGCGCCGATTTGGCCAGCGACCGCTGCTCCCCTGACAGCCGCTGCATGGCCGCCTGCTCGCCCATGCTCAGGCTGCCCGGGTTCTGGCACTGGCTCATGAGGTCCTGCGTTCCCTGATTGATCTTCCGCTGCATGCCGGCCATTTGCCCCGCCTTGTTGCAGGTGGAATTGGGATTCGGTTTGTTGCAGGCGCTGCGGCAGCTTGAGCACGCCTGATTGGTCTCTCGCAGCGCGCCGTTCAGCGCGCCCAGCGCTTGTTTCCGGTAATGGCTGGCGGTGCGCGGATCGCGCTCCTGCGCGGCGGTGCAGGCGGAGCGCATCTGTTGCAGCGTTTGATGCATTGCCGCCATCATTTGGGGATTCACGAACATGGTTTGACGCGCCAGATTGAGCAGATCCTCGTTGATGCGTGTCATGGCTTGCCGCATGTTCTCCTGCTCTTCCGCGGCTTGCGTCATCTGCGGGCTGCCGGCTGCGAGGTTCTCTGAGTCTTTCCACAGCTTTTCCTGGCGCATGGAAACGTCGAGCAACTGATCCCGCGTGCGTTCGAGCTTGGCCAGCACCTCCGCCATCTGATCCGACTCCATCTGCGAGCGAATGTTCTGCATGGCGTTGGCCATGTCGGCCATGCGGCGGCGCATCTGCCGTCCTTTTTTCTTGGCTGACTGGTTCTGACACATGCTCATGGAGTTCGAGTTCTCCTGCATTTGCTGGGAGAGCTGCTCCTGCTCCATCTCTTTCTGAAGCTCCTGCATCTGCTGCGAGCCGGGCGTGGACTCCTTCTGCATCTGCTCCGTTAGCTTGCGCGCCTCCTCCTCGATCTTGCGCATCTCCTCGGAGAGCTTTTTCTGCTCCTGCGCGTTCTTCTGCGAGTTCTCCGGTGCGTTCTTGTCCATGCCCTCGTTGAGCTGTTCCTGACGGCGGCCCAGTTCATCGAGGCGGCGCGTGAGTTCGTCCAGTTTCTTGGCGATCTTGAGCTGTTTGAGCATGTTCAGCGTCTGATCCAGCGCCTGCTCGAACATCTGCTGGGTCTTCTGAAAGTTCTCGAGGGCTTGGCGGACTTCCTCCTCTGTGGGCTGCTGCATGGCGGCCGCGAGTTTTTCGAGAGCCTTGCGCATTTCCGGGGTGATGACTTCCTTGACCAGCTCTTGAATCTGGCGCATCTTGTCCATCACGTCCGGCGAAAACATGGAGCGCTGCTCCATCTGCTGCGCGGCCTGCTGCATGGCCTCGGAAATTTTGTTCAGCATCTCGTTCATGGACTGCTGCTTTTCCAGAAGCTGCTCGAGTTCCTTCTTGCGTTCCCAGCTCATCTCCGGGTTCGAGCGGAACTCCTGAACCGCTTCCTCCACTTTCTCGCGGACGGCTTCGGATTCCTTGAGCAGATCGGCCAGCGAAATTTCGCGCGTCTGGTTCTCCTGCTCCTGCTGGTTGAATATCTCGCTCATGGAGGGAAAGCGCAGCGTGCGCGTTTCGGTGCGGGCGCGTTTGGGACCGCGAATGCCGTCGTTGTCCCACACCTCCACAAAGAAGAGCACCTGATCCTCGGGCAAGAGATCGAGCGGCGTCATGTCCCACAAGAACTCGGCCACTCCCTTGCCGGCCTCGACCAGCTTGAGGTTCAGCGGAACCGTTTGATACTGGTTTTCTTCGCCCTGAAGTTCCGGAGGCTCGAGGGCGGACGTGCGATGATAGCGCAGATTCATGCGTGTGAAGCCATAATCGTCCACCGCTTCGGCCACCACCGCCACGGTGACGCCGGCCGCGATGTCGAGATCGTGCGCGGGTTCGACGAGGCTGATCATAGGCGGCTCGTCGGGGCGGGCGGAGATGCGGTAGAGGATCGGGTCGCGGCTGGCCAAGCCTTCAGTGTCCGCGAGGCGCAGGCGATAGTAGCCGCTCTCGTCAACGGGGAATTCCACCGAAGCGCGCGAGCCGTCAAGAGTCAGCGCTTTGGCGGCGCGCACGGTTTCCGAATCCGTTCCCGCATGCTCGGGTTTCAGGAATTCGATGCGCGCTTCTTTGAGAGGTTTGGTGGCGGAGAGTTGCAACGTCGCGCGCGTCCCGACGACGGCGGCGACGTCGCCCACGTTTTCCTCGAGAACCTGCTCGGGCATGCCGGTGTAGGCGGGCGGCGAAAGACGAAGCGAAAGGAAGCGCACGCTCGGCAGCTCCTGCACCTGCACGGCGTAGACATCGCTTTTCACGCGTCCCTGCCGCGCCCAGTAGGTGAAGGGCGCAGTGATGCCGTGATAGGTGTAGCGATAGACGCCGTTTTCGCCGCGAATGGTGGCCGGTTCGGTGGCGGTCTTGCCTTTTTCAAGGCGCTCGACAATCACCGAGGCGGGCGCTTGTCCGGTGGCTGTGACCTCAACGAGAAGTGAATCGCCGCGCACAAGCCGCACGTCGCCCGGCTTGATCGTAAGAGTGAACGGAGCGGGCGCCTCAAATTCCTGACCGGGGTTCATCACGCGCCCGGCGGCGGAAAGGAGCGAGCTGCCGGCGATGAGCATGGCGATCACCGAAAGCAATCCCACCGCGAGAGCCGCGCGTCCGGTGAAACGCACGGGCCGGCGATTCGGCAGCGCATGCGGATCCACCGATTGCAGGTCCTGCGCGACTTCGCGCCCCGCTTCCAAGATAAGCTCCGGCGAATAACCTTCGCGGTTCGCGCCTTCGGCACGTTCGAGAAGTTGCAGTGCATTCAGAACGCGATCCCGAACGGTGGGCATGCGGCCGGCATAACGGCGCGCGAGTCGCTTGTTATCGGGAGCAAGTACGGTATAGCGCAGAACCGGCCAGAGAAGACCCGCCAGCACAGCGGCGAGAGCGGCGAGCACCCAGACGGTGAGCAGCACCGCGCGCACCGCTCCCGAAAAATGGCCGACCGCTTCGAGGACGAAGATGACCAAGCTCACGGCCAGAAACAGCGCCGCACCGCCCAAGACTCCGGCTTTGAGCTGATTGGCCAGGATCGCCCGTTTGAGCCTTGCCATCCAGCCGTGGATCGCTTGCAGAACTTCATGCGCGCCCATGAGTCACTCCATGCCGATTCAAATCGCGGTTGACAATCCCTGTTGCCGACTGATGCTAAACGCGAAACGCATATCCGAGTTTCCCCCAGAAGAGCTGGCCGACGCCGCGACCGCCCTTCTCGCTCAATTGAGGCATCCATTCCATCTCCATAAACGGCGATGTCGAGCGAGACGGAAGAAGACAGAATCGCGTCGAGACATGAAGACGCGGCACATAGTCCAGAGGTTCGCCTCGCTGCCATTCTTCATGGACACCGAGACCCAGTCCAACTTCGAAAAGGGGAAAATGGCCAGGTTGTGTTCTCGTCCGCCCCGAGAATTTGACTGCTTGGTAGAGAGCCTGCGATTCCACGACGCGGTCGTCATCGCCAGCCCAGCCAAACTTCACGAAATCATCGCGGGCCTGATACTTCTGGCGCAGATACCATGCGCCGACACAGCATTCGACTCGCGTGCCGCCGCGATCAATATCTGGAGTCATCAGGGCTATGCTGGTAACGAATAGGGCCGAGCCGCCGGTGCCGGGTTCTCGGCATCCCCCACCGCCGGAGATATACAGAGGCAAACCCTTCGCCATCGCCCTTGCGGCGAACGCAAGGACCAGAAGAGACCACAGCAAGCGCATGACAGACCCTCCCGTTAAACATAAGCTGCGCTTTGGCAGCGGATGCGGTTCACATCGTCATGCGGGGTCTAATTCTTTTCATCCTTGAAGCCATGTTCCTTGTGCGCGCCGCTGCAGAAGGGTTTGGTCGTCGAGTGGCCGCAGCGGCAGAGGCTCATCACCTCTTCGGTGCGCAGAGACTCGCCTTTGGAATTGGTGAGCTTCCACACGTTGGTCACCACGTAGGGACCGTTCTTTTCGACTTGGATGACGGTTTGTTTTTCGTCAGGCATGGTTGGCTCCTTGTTCCGATTCCCGTCGGGTTGCGCGCGGGGTTCGGTTGACTGCAGAACTCCCCCCTTTGGTCCCCCCACGAAGTGGGGGGAGAATCAAGCACCGATCACCCGGCGCGGTGCGAAGATTTCGGGCACGCGGGGACGCATGCCTCGGCGACGCCTTTCAAGTCTCAAGTTTCAGGTTTCAAGTTTCCGGGATTCATCCCTCATCCCTCCGCCCTCATCCCTCTATTCGACTCCTCGCGAGAGCGCATAGAGCAGCACGTTGGTTCCCATCTCGATGGCGGCTTGGCGTTTGGCGGGCGGATCGCCGTGCACGGATTCATCCTCCCAACCGTCGCAGATGTCGGCTTGATAATCGTAGAA
>JAPKYT010000140.1 GCA_026394155.1 bacterium
CCTGAAAAAGTGGTGGGCGACTACTCAACCTTGCCCGGCTTGATCCACGCCCCGCTGGCTCTCTTCCTTACTCCCGCTCCACAACACCGCCGATACCAAGAATACAAAGAGCCGACCCAGTTACTTCTGAGTCGGCCCCCGGACAGGCATCTCGGTGAGCGGGCGGCTTTCCGGCATGATCCGGGGGCGGGGCGGCGTGTTCAGCCCGCGCGGGGTCCGTTCATCCTGTTGCTTTGCTCGTCGGGAATCGTGACCGCGTCAGCATCCATAATATGTTAACGGTCAACAAGAGAGTCAAGGGCATGTCACAGATTTCAACGCCGGTTACAGAAGACGACTCTCTGGTTTGATCGTCTCCTGAGAAAACTCTTGTGTCATCCTACTTCAAATCAAGAACCCACTCAGCGATGATAGCTCATCATAACAATTCAATATAACTTGATTTAGTTGATAATGAGCCTCGCTTGAACCGACCAGACAGGTCCCCCGACAGGGAATGGCGCCGTTCCTTCCGCTCAAAGGGGGCCAAAAGACAGGGTTTGCGCCATTTGGTGTGTGACAACGGTTGCCACTAAAGAATTATCTGATAAATTGGCTTTTGTCCAATTGCCCTTAGCCCCTTGCCTAACACTTCAAGTGTGGTGTTGGCCCGGCTCTTGGCACCTTCGGGTCTGCGGGCTGCAAACCGGATTCAGCCGTGAGAACTGACATCTCCCTACGCCACGGAATTGCCTTCGTCGGTTGGCTGCTGCTGGCCTACCTGCTCGTGTATCACGCCAGGGAAGCCACCAAGATCTACACCTGGATGCACAGCGGCTTTCGCGAGAGCCAGCTTTCGCGGATATCGGAACTGCCGCCGGTCGTGGTCTTCTGTTCCGTTGCACCCGGGGATTTTGAAACCGCACCCTGTCCGGCGCAGGGGGACACCGTCGTTTCGATTGGCGGCAGGCCCGCCGGCGGTTGGGTCGAGCGGCCGTGGCCGGCCAACCGGCCCTTGCCCGTGTGCTTCATCCATGCCGGCGACACCCTGCGCGGCACTCTTGCGATGCGGCCTCCGTCGTGGCCGTTGGCCTGGAGTTCTGTTTTGTGCGCCTTGCTGCGCTTTCTGGTTTCATTCCTCTCTCTGAGCGTCGGACTCTGGGCTTTGCGCAGTCAAAGCGGTATCAAGGTGGTGCCGGTATTCGCTCTGTACTCTTTTGCCTTGGCGGCTATGGTCAGTCTGTACTACTTTTTCTTCCCGGGCTCGTACGCCGCATTCTCGTTGCCGTTTCAAGTTCTGTCGTTTCGTCTCTGGTTCTTCTTCGGCGGTCTTTATGGCGGCCTCTGGCTTCACCTGCAGTATCTCTATCCGCGGCCCTTGCATTGGGTGCGGCGCCATCCGGTGTGGGCCTATTCGGTCTGCTATCTGCCGAGTCTGGTGCAGGTGTTCCTGTGGGTGAACTCGCTGCTCGACTCTCCGCTGCTGCCGGCCTTGGCTCAGCCCGAGCGGGCCACTCTGGTCTCCACGCTCATCACTCCCTTGCCCATTCTGCTCTCCCTGGCGATCTTGCTCTACCGCTACCTGAGCAGCAGCGACCGATTAGAGGAACGGCAGCTCCGCCTTATTCTCTGGGCGGTTGCAGCCGGGAGTGTCGTTCAGAGCGCGATCGCTCTGATGAACCACATCTCGCCGGTCTGGTTCAACGCCCGCTTCTTCCGGCCGCTGAGCCTCAGCACGCTGACGTTCACGGCCCTTCTTCTGGGCCCGCTCTCGTTCGCCTATGCCTTTCGCAAGTACCGGCTCATGGACGTAGAGGCCAGGCTGCGCCGGGGCACGCGCTACGCGCTGGTCACCGGAACGCTGGTGGCGGTATCTCTGGGTCTGACGTTCATCTTCAGTGAGATCGTGCTGGCCAATCTGGGCGTCACCGGTCGCACCCCCAGCCTGGCGCTGGCGTTTGCTTTGGCTCTGGGAATTCTACCCGCCCAGCGGCAACTCAACCGCCTCATGGAAAAACGCTTCTACCCGGAGCGTGCGCGGATGCGGCAAATGCTGCAGAGCTTTCTGGAACAGGCATCCAGACTGCTGGATCAGCAGACCTTCTGGCGGGAGCTGGGGCGGCATTTGACGGAAAGCATGAAGGTGGAGTCTGTCCGTCCGATGTTGTTCGAGGAAGACTCTGGCCCGTTCTCATCCGGGAGCGCCTTGCGACGACACCTGTTAGAGCATCGTCAGCCCCTGCCGGTGGATGAGGCGTTGGCCAGTGGACGAATTGAAGTGTGGCCCGCCGAGTCGGATTGGCTTCGGGAGAACCATGTCGGCCTCCTGCTGCCGCTCGTGCGTCACCATGAACTGCTGGGGTTTCTGGGAGTGGGGCTGCGGACGGACGGTGAGGACTATGACGTGGAAGAGCTGCAGATACTGAACTCACTGGCCCCGCAGATCGCCGTGGCCGTGGAGAACCTGCAGTTGTTGGAAGAGAACGTCGGGAAGAAACGTCTGGAAGAAGAACTGGCGCTGGCTCGCCGAACGCAGGAGAATCTTCTGCCGCGCGAACTGCCCTCGACCCCGGGATTGGAGATTGCGGCTGTCTGCCGTTCCTGCCTCGAAGTGGCCGGAGACTATTACGACGTGATTCCTCTGTCGGACGGGCGGACGGCGATAGCCATCGCGGATGTATCGGGCAAGGGCGCTGCCGCTGCGCTGCTGATGGCGAGTCTGTATGCGTCACTGCGCACGGCTCTGCGCGTCAGCAGCCGATTGGAAACCGTCGTAGCCGGCATCAACGAACTCATTTGCCGGAGCACACGGCCCGAACAGTACATCACCTTTTTTGTCGGGATATACGACCCGGCCGCTTCGCAGCTCACCTACGTGAACGCCGGGCACAACACGCCCATCGTCGTTCATTCAGACGGGTCGAATGAGCTGCTGGAAAGCGGCGGACTCATCCTCGGAGTCGAGCCGCGAATGCTGTACCGGCAGGGAACCGTGCATCTCTCGCACCACGAGTTGCTTCTGTTGTACACCGACGGCGCGTCCGAGGCCATGAACGCGGACGAGAAGCAATTCGGTGAGGAGCGCATGCTCAAATTTCTCGAAGAGGCCGGGCCCCGGACCGCGCAAGAAATTCTGAACAATCTGGAGGCGGAACTTTCCGCTTACCGCGGCCTCCCCTCGTTCGATGACGACCTGACGCTGGTAGTGGTGAGGGTGACCGACACGAAGGCCGAACCCTGAACCTAACCGCGCCGCAACACTAATGGACTTTCCAATCTCCCGTCGCCACAAACGCTGCCCAGTAGAACGGATGATCGGATTGGTGAGACAACCTATCATCGCTGCCGTGCCGGGCTTAACCATCCGGCGTTTCATGGCGGGACGAGAGCGGAAGTGGACGCACTTACGCACGAATTGCGGGCTCGTGGGCTGAAAATTCTCTATGAAGATCGCCATCCGTATGCGGGAGGACCGGATCACTATGCAGTGTTTTTCGAGGATCCGATGCGCATGAAAGTGGAAGTGGTGGCGTCGGATTGATGACCCGCATTGAAGGCGTTCTCGCTCACCACTATCATAGCGAAGTTCCTATA
>JAPKYT010000123.1 GCA_026394155.1 bacterium
GAAGAGCCGGCCACATCGGCTACGTTTCTCCCGAGCGGGGCACGTGAAGACACGTGCCGCCGCGGTCAAGATCGTTCTGGCGCAACCGCGGGCTCAGCGAGGGGTCTCACTGCGGCGGCCGCCGCTTGCGCCGGCCCCGCGGGCTACTCGAACGACACGGATAGGTCTCTCGACCCCCAGAATGGAAACCCTCACCGCACGGCAACATACATTTAGACAGTAGTGTACTAAAGTAGGGGGGAGACCCGATTATTTTCCCCCTTTGCAAAAGGGGAGATTCTTGTCGCTGGTAGTGCCGCACGGCAGTGCGCTCTTGCGTGCCGCGAAGAAACCCCCCTGCCCCCCTACTAAAGTAGGGGGGAGACCGGACAGCGCAAACAGAAAACAATCGAGGCACGGTTTGGCCGTGCCTCGTTGCATTTGCGTCGCCGGTGACCAGAAGCTCAGAGCGTTCGATATTGTTTTCGTTTGCGGCCCGACCAGATTTCGCAGGAGACCACGCCGCCGTCTTTGGCGCGAGAGTCTTCCTCGGGGCGATAGAAGACGGTGAAGGTCATACGGTAGTCGGTGCCGAAACCGTGGTCGCGCGCTTTCTGCACCAAAGGCAGATAGGTTCCGGTGTTGATGTACACATTCGCGCTGCCGTTGGGTTCACCGGAGACATAATCCGTTGTCGCGAAATGCGTGTGGCCGTAGACCACGTACTCCACGTCGTGCGTCTCGAAATCTTTCTGCGCGCCCTCGCGGTAAATATCCTTCGATCCGGAGATCACGCCGTAGACTTTGGCCGCCAGCGGAAGAATTTTCTCAATGTCGTTGAACTCCAGTTTCAGCGCGGCCCGCAAGAGTGTCAGGCGGTCGGTGATGTCGCCGGACAGAAGCCAGTCCGGTTTGGTCTTGTCCCACAGGCGCGCCAGTTCCGAGTCGAGCACGCCCTGAATGGAATCGCGCAGCGCGGACATCACTAACCGCTTGTCGTCGGCATTGAAACGACTCTGTCCGGTCCACTCCAGCCAGCGCAAAACCTCGGGCTCGGGCCGCACGTTGTTGGCCTGCATCATCAGCCGCCAAAGCTCCGGCGTGTGGCGCGAGTCTGCCCCCATTTTCACACGATAGACCAATCCTGACATCAGTTCGGCGGTGATGACCTCGCCGATGGTCTGCACCCGGTGGCACACCAAGTCGCTGCGCTCAACCGGTGTCCCCTTTTGCAGCACTTTTCGCAGAAGCTCATAACCGTGACAGTGATCGTCCCAGATGTGGCCGTGCCTCGCCAGCAGGTGATAATCTCCCGCCATGAGTTCATGGCCGAAGACTACAGGCGATCCTAACCAAGCCGCGAATTGCTCTTGCAGCGAGGGGAAGTTGAAAAGCGGCCGGTCGTGGTTTCCCACCACATAGATGATGCGCGGCGAAATCACGCGGCCTTCCACCGTCAGTCCGTCGAGCGCACGGCAAACGTATTTCAGCGCCTGCGCGGCGGGAGTGGCGAGAATCTTCTGCAGCACGGCTCGGTACTCCGCCTCAATCTCCCCACGGACGTTCATAGCGGTGCGTTCGTCCAGCTCGCCGTTCCACGGACGCAGCGACGGATCAAGCTTGAGCCAGTGATCCGTACGCACCAGATCCACAATGTCCCCCAATAGAACGAGATCGAGATCCTGCGCCTTCTTGGACTGCGCAGAGGCGGCGATCTCCGGTAGCAGCACATTGGTGAAGGCTTCGGGATGAACGTTTTCGGCGGTGGATTCGTCGGTGAGATGGAGATCGCTGAGCAGGACGAGCATGAGCGGAGCTTTCTCAACTGAACAGCGCCATTGCCATTCCGTGTAGGGTCGGTCTGCGACCGACGCACCAACAGCGGGTCGCAGACCCGCCCTACACACGCTACACCATTGCCGCTCAGGAGAGCGACAACGGCGCGAAACGGTCGGTCTGCGACCGACGCACCAACAGCGGGTCGCAGACCCGCCCTACACACGCTACGCCATTGCCGCTCAGGAGAGCGACAACGGCGCTGAATGCCAGCACCAACAGCGGGTCGCAGACCCGCCCTACACACGCTACGCCATTGCCGCTCGGGAGAGCGACAACGGCGCTGAATGCCAGATGGAATTACGAGTGCGGCAAGTCTTTGAGCTTGGCGCGCTTGATGAAATCGTGAATTTTCTTCTCGTGAGCGGCTACGGTCTTGGCCGGCCCGACCACTTTGATGAACCAGTTGCCTGAGGGAGTCTCGATCACGGAGGCGATCATGCGCGAGTTGGGCGCGTCCTTGTCGGGTCCCATCGTGCCGCTTTGCGCAAGCTGGGTGCCGGTCACGTCGGTAGTGACGACCGTGAGCAGGCCGACCATGGTGGTGTCGGTTTTCGCGACCTCGGGTCCGGGTTCACCTTTGGGCCCCTTGAACTGATTTTGCCAGCGCACGATGTTGGCCGATGATGACCCGCCGCTTCCGGGAAAGTGAGAGACGGCCAGATCGGCGGCATCTTTATCACCCTTGGCCGGAGCGAGAGAGATTTGCGCCAGCCGCATGGACGAGGTGGGCTCGCTGCGCGTCCAGCCTTCGGGCAGATCGGAAAGCATGGCATCCAGATCAAGCCCGCCGCTTTCCGCCATCTGGCCGTGCGGGTTCTCCATCATGCTTTTCATCCGCTCCATATCGAGTCCGGCATGCGGGTCTTTCTGCGCTTTTTTGCCGCATCCGGCCACGGCAAGTAGAACGATAACGAGAATGAACGACGTGATTTTCATGGAAATGCAAGTCCTCTCAAACTGAATCTTTACCGGCAAGGTAGGATTCCTGAAGGAGAAAGGCAAGAGGCTGATCTGGCCTTGTCCGTTAAGAAATCTCTTGCAGGGTATTGACAAACCTCGAAAAAAGCTGTATCTTGGATTTGCACGTACGTTCAAGCGGGGTGGGGTGACCATGGTCTCTTCCAGCAGGCTCCAATTCGAAGAGGTTGGGGAATGGGCGAAGATCAAACATGAGATTCTGAAACGCTATCTCGATCAGTACGAGACAATATTCAGTTCACCAAGACAGAAAGCTCTTTCCACTGTCTATGTTGATGCGTTCGCCGGTCCGGGACAGAGCCAGGTGCGGTCCAACGGTACCGTCTTGGACGGCAGTCCTCTCATTGCGCTGGATCACGACTTCGATGAATTCCATTTCATCGAGTTGGAGCCGGAGAAGGCGGGGTCTCTTAAGAGCCGAATACCCGCGAGGCCAAACATCCACGTGTATGTCGGAGACTGCAACAATGTCCTGTTGCGGGACGTATTCCCGCGTGTCCGATATGAAGACTACAAACGAGGTGTGTGTTTCCTGGATCCCTATAGGCTGGACCTCGATTGGACAGTCGTCCAAACAGCGGGGCAGATGGGCACGATAGACATGGTGCTTAACTTCCCCGTGATGGACATGAACCGGAATGTCTTCTGGCGCCGACCCGAGGGCGTGGATCCAAGGGACATTGAGCGCATGAACGCATTTTGGGGAGACGAGTCGTGGCATCAGGTTGTGTATAGGAAAACTCCGACATTCTTCGGGGACGAAGAAGAGAAAGTCTCGAACTTCGAAATCGCCATGGCCTACCGTGATCGACTCGTCACCGTTGCCGGATTCAAAGAGGTGCCCAGACCATGCCCGATTTGGAATTCGACGAACAGTGTGATCTACTATCTGTTCTTTGCCTCGCAGAAAAAGCCCGCACACAGGATCATGGACCACATCTTCAGGAATTTCGGCAAACCGAGGCCGGAGAATGAGTAAGTCAGCCATCGAGTGGACGCATTCCACGTGGAACCCTCTGACCGGCTGCAATAAGGTCGGTCAGGGATGCAAGAACTGTTACGCCGAGCGCATGGCCAGAAGGCTGAAGGCAATGGGGCTGGCGCACTACAAGCATGGGTTCCGCCTGACCATGCACGAAGACGTGGTAGATGCACCGTTGTTGTGGGAAAAACCGCGATTGATTTTTGTCAACTCGATGAGCGACCTATTCCACGAGAAAGTTCCGCTTGATTTCATTCAGAAAATCTTTGCCACCATGCGCAGCGCGTCGTGGCATCAGTTTCAAATCCTCACCAAGCGGTCTCAGCGCTTGTTGGAGGTGAATCCGGAGATAGATTGGCCCTCCAACGTGTGGATGGGTGTGAGCGTCGAGAACGACGATGTCCGCTTTCGTGTGGACCAGTTAAGAAAGACCGGAGCCAAGATCAAATTCCTGTCTCTTGAGCCACTGCTCGGACCATTACCCGGTTTGAATCTGCGCGGGCTGCACTGGGTTATTGTCGGCGGCGAGTCCGGGCCGGGGGCGCGCGCGATGGAGAAGGAATGGGTGACGGACATTCGCGATCAATGTCAGCGAGCCGGAGTTCCTTTCTTCTTCAAGCAGTGGGGAGGTGTGTTCAAGGCACGAAACGGACGCATTCTTGAAGGACGGACGTGGGATGACCTCCCAAAAAGAGCACAACGGACGATGTTTGCCTTTGGGGCTCAAGCACGATAGATAGTCTGTCTTGCCGGCGATAAAAGCGGCGGCCATGTGGCCGCCGTTTGTGTTTATCAATCGTTCCCCTCCGCCAATGTTGTGCTCGCGGGGCAGGCGCAGACGGCTGCCGCCGCGAAGAAGCCCAGCAAGCTGGGCGCTACGTACCTATGTCCTTCATCCTTTCTTCTTCATGAGCCATTTCGGCCAGACGAAGTACTGTGGAAGAACTTCGACGTGAATGGTGCGGCCGTGCAGCTCACAGAGGCGCTCGATTTCCAGAGCCACCGCGGAATCGGGAACGATGATGGTCTCCACTGCGCTCAGATCGAGCGGGCCATGAACCAGAACCTCGGCCTGCGGATGTGTGGGCACTTCGCGCGGCAGGTCCAACCGCGCATGTCCCGCCACCTCAGCTTCGAACATCGCACGAAAACCGGCCAGCCCGCCCTGCACGTGCCTGCCGAAATCCGCGGCGGCGGAAACCGGACAGAAGAGCGTGTCCGCGCAGCTGAGAAGGTCGAGCCGCAGCGCGAAATGAATCCACTCGCATTTCCAGTCCGTGCGCGAACGATGATAAAGCAACTCACAATTGGGAAAGGAAAGCGAGCAGTTGATGTAATCGAGACCGACGGCGAAGCGCTCGTAGCGGCGGGGATCATGCAGAAAACGGCCCGCCGAGGAGCCGTAGAGTTTCGAAAGAGTGCGGGCGGTGAGCAGCTCGCCGCTGGAGAGGATATGCGGAAGATTCTTGTAGAGATGCGTGCTGTGCAGAAGCAGACGTACGCCCCTGCGCCGCGCATCCGCCTCCACCGTGCGCGGAGCGAATAGCATCACACCACCATCAACCGCTTGTTGCGCGCGAGCGTGAGTGAGGCAACGATCAGACACACCACCGCACCGGCCGCGATGGTGTGCGGCGCACCGTACTCGGCGGCCACCGCGCCCACGATCATGCTGCCGATGGGCATGATGCCCATAAAGGCGGTCGTATAAAACCCCAACACGCGCCCACGCAAGTGGTCGGGAGCGAGCGTTTGCAGCAGCGTGTTGGTCGAAGCCAGCATGGAAATGCTGGCCAGTCCCACCAAAGGCAGAATGAGAATCGAGAGCAGAAGCGAGCGCGAGAAGGAAAAGAGCAGCAGAGACACGCATAGAGTGAACGCGCCGAAAATCACCACCCGCCCGCGCCGCGCCTTGTGCGAGAGCGCGGCCTGCCAGATTCCCCCCGCCAGCGCGCCCACGCCCACCGCGCCCATCATCGCGCCCATACCGCGAACACCCGATTCCAGAATCACGTCGGCGAAAACCGGCATGAGCACAACATAGGAATAGCTGAAGGCCGAGAACACCGCTACGTTCAGAATGAGCGCCCGTGGCACACGCGCGCGCATCACATAGCGGAAGGCCTCGCGCCACTGCGCAACCACGGATGTGCTGGTGTCGAAGACCGGTGCTGGCAGATCACGCATCATCATGAGCGCGAAGATCATGGCCAGAAACGAGAGCGAGTTGACCAGAAAGCAGCCGCCCGTGCCGATAATGGGAATAAGCAGACCGGCGATGCTCGGGCCGATCAACCGCGCGGCATTGAAGGTGGTCGAATTCAGCGCGATCGCATTGCCGAGATATTCCTTGCCCACGATTTCGCTCACGAAGGAGAGCCGCGCGGGACTGTCCGCAGCGGTGAAAATGCCGGTGATGGCGGCGATAACCACCACGTGCTCCACGCGCACGACCCCGCTCAGCGTCACCACCGCCAGAGCAAGTGCGGAGAGCGCCAGACCCGATTGCGTGATGATGAGCAGCCGCCGCTTGACCGTGCGGTCCACCAAAACGCCGCCGATGGAGCCGAGAATGAGCGAGGGAAGCTGCGACAGCGCGCCCACCATCCCCAGCCAGAAGGCCGAACGCGTGAGGTCCCACACCAGCCAGCTTTGAGCCAATGTCTGCATCCACGAGCCCACCAGCGAGATGGTGAAACCCGTCCAGTAGATGCGGTAGTTGCGAACCGCGAAGGTGCGGAAGATGGGATGCACGGGAAAAAAGACCTGAGACTTGAGACTTGAAACTTGAGACCTGAAAAAAGAGACCCTCGCCAAAAATTTCGCTATTCTGTCATCCTGAACGTCGTCTTCGACGTGAAGGATGTCTCTTCTTTTTCCGCCGAGCAGGGTTTCCAAACCCTGCCGGAATCGGGAACAGCGCGAGCGAGATTCCGGGCACGCGGGGACGCATGCCTCGGCGGAATTGCGTGTCATTCCGTTCGTCTTCGAACGGAATCCCTCGCCGAAGATGGGAGGGATTCTGGACGCCCGCGCGCAAAACGGAAGAGCGCCCGGTGTCCAGAATGACGCGTAAGAACGGATTCCGGCCGGGTGGCGAAGACTGACCCGGCTCGGCGATGTAAGGAGACCCCCCTTCATCCCCCCGTGAACGGGGGGAGAGAAGAGCCACATTCCAATATAAAACATTCCACTGCAAAGGCAACGCGGGAACGTGACGGGTTTGTGCGCAAGAGTGCTTTGTGTTGCCTTTCACGAGAGAATTCATTAGGTTAGAATGAAAACATAGCTGCGCGGAATGCCCGATGCAAGACGCGCAAAAACAATGTCCTACAAAGAGCGAGCCGATCATGCATGACAAGTTGTTCATTCCCGGGCCGTCCGAAGTGCGGCCCGAACTCCTCCAGGTTGTGGCCACCCCGCAAATCGGCCACCGCACCCAGAAGTACAAAGACCTGCACGGCGCGGTCATTCCCATGCTCAAGAAGATTCTCTACACCGGGCAGGACGTTCTGATTTTCACCTGTTCCGCTACCGGAGTCATGGAAGGCACGGTGCGCAATCTCTGCCAGAAGAAGGTGCTGTGCACGGTCAACGGCGCATTTTCCAAGCGCTGGTTCAAGATCAACGGCTTCAACGGCATTCCCGCCGACAAGATCGAAGTGGAGTGGGGCAAGGCCGCCAAGCCGGATCAGATTGACGCCAAGCTCAAGACCGGCGAGTACGACGTGTTCACTATGGTCTTCAACGAGACCTCCACCGGCGTGCGCGCGCCCATCGAGGAAATCGCGCAGGTGATGAAGAAGTATCCGAACGTGATGTTCTGCGTGGATGCGGTTTCGGCCATGGCGGGCGACAAGATCGAGTGCGACAAGTTAGGCCTCGACGTGTGCCTTGCCGGAACGCAAAAGTGCTGGGGCCTGCCCACTGGAATCTGCATCAGCATGATCTCGAACAAAGCGATGGAGCGCGCCAAGCAAGCCAAGGCTCCGGGTTACTATGTGAACTTCGTGGACGCCAAGGAGTACAACGACAAGGCGCAGACCCCGCACACACCGGCCATTCCCTTGTTCTTCGCTCTGAAAGCCCAATGCGAGCACATTCTGAACGAGGAAGGTCTTGAGAATCGCTGGGCACGGCACCTTGAAATGGCCAAGATCGTGCGCAAGTGGTGCGTGGATCGAGGATTCACTTTGTTCCCCGAGAAGGGTTTCGAATCGAACACGCTGACCTGCGCCAACAACACCAAGGGCATTTCCATCGCCGATTTGAACAAAGCGCTGTCGAAGGGGCATCACGCCATCATCTCCAACGGCTACGGAGACCTGAAGGAGAAGACCTTCCGCATCGCGCACATGGGAGACTGCTCGGTGGCCGAGATCAAGGAGCTTCTCGGCTGGCTGGACGAGATCATTCCCACGCTACCGAAAGTGGCGTAAAAGAAACGAATGTGGTAGGGGCACGGCACGCCGTGCCCCTACTGCTCTCTGCTGGTCGCAGGATACGTTCAAACACATACCACGGTATCTGCCAACGAAAAGGGCCTTCGCATGAAAGTGCCAAGCAAGAGCGCCGCAGCACTGTTCAGGCTGAGTTCAATTGTGTATTTGATCGGTGGACTGAGCTTCCTAATCGGGGTGGCTCTTGCGGTGTTCCTTCTCAGCAAATTGAATTTCGGGATGTTCCTTGCTGTCCTTGTTATCTTAGGTGAATTTCTGTTCTTGTTCATCCTGCTCGCAGCGACCATGAAGTGCCTTGGCGAGATTGCGGAAAACACTCGTGCGCTTGTACTGTATGCTCGACTGCAGAATCAGAATGCCGATTTCGAATACGATGACGGGACAGAAGTCGAAGTATGGCGCGAGGATGTGTGGCTCGCGGGAACGGTGGATGCACTTTCCGACCCGCCCTCCGTGCATCTGAAGGATGGAACGTCCGTGCCGTTGGCGGCGATTCAAACCAGCGACATCAGACCCCTTATCCTTTCACGATAGAGATCGTGCGATCGAAGAATCCGAGGCGGTCGGAGACCGCCAGGAGTTTTGGGACGGGCCAGTTCGGGGCGCATCACATAGCTGCCATTGCCTGTCGGGAGAGCGACAACGGCACGACGAGTTTTTCGCCGTGGCGGGGGACCGTGACCCGCCCGGCGTTCTCCAAGAGATTCTGGACACCCGCACGCGCACACCGATTCCGGCCGGGTGGCGAAGACTGACCCGGCTCGGCGGAAAAGAGACCCCCTTTTGTCCCCCCACTGAAGTAGGGGGAAATCAGACAGAGGTGACCAATGAAGTACGGCGCGCAGAATCAGATCGTCGGCAAGGTGACCGAGATCAAGAAGGGCATGCTGATGTGCGAAGTCAAGCTGGACATTCCGGCGGGCTCGCACATGGCCTCGGTGATGACGCTCGAATCGCTCGACGATCTCGGCATCAAGCCGGGCGACACGGTGAAGGTGGTGGTCAAGGCTATCAACGTGCTGTTGGTGAAGGAGTGAAAAGATTCCGGCGGGGTCAGCGACCCCCGCTCGGCGGAAGCATCAAAGGACAAGGGGGTTATCATGCGCGCATTATTCTTGACTTTGCTGGCGCTGTGCCTTGCAGAATGCGCATGGGCGCAGCCGCTCGAGGGGCCGTGGGTCGCGCGCGAATTCACCTCGGATTTCACGGTCAGCAATCCTCATCTCTGCGTCCGCGCGGACAGCCTCGTCGATCTTTTCTGTGGGGTTCGCACCGGCACAAGCGGACAGGTGAATCACTCCGTCTTCGATCTTAGCCGGCATGAACTCGCCGTCGCACACAACGATCTCGCGCTGCCGGCTGATTGGACGCATCACATCGAGGATGCGCTGACCAGCGGCAGTGATTGGTGTGTGATGGTCACCGGTATGGCTTCTCCGAGCGGCGGAACGACGCGCGGCACGCTCTTTCGCGGCCGGAATCAGCCTATCCAGCAGCACATTCTCTTCGAGGATTTCTGGTACGGTCGTCCGTGGTATGGCGGCGCGATGCTCGAAGATTGCCGCCTGAGCGAACGCCTGGGTGGTGGCGTGATTGTCTCAGGCTTGATCGAAGGCGCATGGGGCTGGGAGATTGACACGTGGGTGTGGACGGTTAGTGTTTCTGAAGGATCGGTCACGCCGCTCTGGGAATATTCCTTCTGGCCGAACGTTTTCATTCCGAACACGGACAACGCGCACGCCGTGAGCATCGCGGGAGACAGCGCTCTGTCGGTCTTTCATCACTACGGAGGCCATACGGCCGCGATCTCTGCTCTGCCGGGGCCGATGGATTCTCTTCCGCGGCAAGAAATCTTTTCCTGTCCAATGAGAGTGCTGAAACTTGCCCGCACCGACGGCGGGCGGTTGCTGTGTCTTTCCGGCGGGACTCCGATGCAGTGCCTGGAACTTTCGCGCGGCGGGTTCTGCCAAGTCGTCAGCGAATTCAGCGCGGAACTCAGTTTCCACGCGGCGGCCTGGCATCCGCATTATGGTTTTGCGGTCACTTTCGGAAGCCCGTCGTTTTTGCTGCTCGCACGCATGGACACGAACGGAGTCGCGGTTCACCCGCTGGGAATTCTGCATGAGCGCGATCCCGGACACGCGATCACCGAATCGGACGTCACCATCACCGATGACGGCCGCGTCATTGCCGCATGGCTCGAACAGACCGAGTCGCAGTCTGCATTGTCGCGCTTGATGATCGCTTCCGTCGGCTGGGATACGTATTTGGAGGCGGACGATTCGCGCTTCATCCCTCGTCCATCAGCCTTCAGCCTTTCCGCCTACCCGAATCCGTTCAACAGCACGCTGAAGATTGAATACACGTTGCCGCGCGCGGGAGATGTCGAAGTGAGCGTGTACAACGTGCTCGGGCAGATGGTGGAGACGCTACTCGACGCTCGCGTGGAGAACGGAACGCACGCGATCACGTGGAATCCGACATGCGCGGGCGGGCTGTATTTCGTCACATTGAAAACGGAAAGCGCGACGCGCACGGCGAAAGTGCTCTACCTCCGATGACAGACGGACACGGCAAGCCGTGTCCCTACACTCCGCTCGGGTTTCATCGTTCATCGTTCCCGAACCCCCCTTTTGTCCCCCCGCTGAAGCAGGGGGAAAGAAGATGGACAAAACAAGCGGAGCAGCCGTGGGCCGCTCCGCAAGAAACGTCGCTGATTACGCGGCGATCAGATGTGGATTTTGAGCGTGGCGAAGACCTCTTCGGTCGGGCCGGGCTGATAGGAATTGCCGTCGGGATCAGGTTCACTGAAGGCAACATACTTTTCCCCGGTGAGATTGCGGCCGGTGACGCTGAGTTCGCCGCTCTTGCCGCACAGCCGCCATTCATAAGCCGCGCGAGCGGAAAGCACCGTGAAGCCCTGCACTGAAGCGGTGTTGCGCGAATCCACCTGCCAGCGGCTCTGCCGCTCCACGGTCACTCCCAAACTGAAGCCGTAGGGGAAACGATACTCGGCATCGGCGGCAAGCAGATGCTCCGGACAATTGGGCAGCACGTTGTCCTTCAGCGAATCGGGCTTGGTGTAAATGAAATCCGACCACGTGTAGGCGGCCTCGAGTGAAAGCGGGCGGACGGGCTGCCACGTCAGATGTGTTTCTACACCGAGGCGGCGGCTCTCGCCGCTGTTGCGATAGAACGTTTCGAGCGGACGCTCAGGCATGCGGTAGCGGTCGAAATCGTTCTTCGTCGTCAAATGAAAGACAGCCAGATCGCCGCTGAACGTGCGGCAGGGAAATGTGCGTATTCCGATTTCCTCTCCCATCGAGGTGGCCGATTCGAGATCGGGATTGAATCCGCCCTGCTGATGCGGGTTGTTGGCCAGCTCTTCGGTGGCCGGCGGCAGAAATCCCTGCCCCCAGTTCGCGTAGAAGCTGAATCGCGGCTCGGGCGACCACGCGACACCCACGCGCCCGGTGACCTGATCGAAATCCACTTTGCCCGATAGATCGAGTGTGTCGGCCTTCAGGTCTTTGAGCTTGTTCTTGATGTTGTCGTAGCGCAGGCTGAAAAGCATGTTCCACTGGGGAGTGAGTTCGAGACGGTCAATGAGGAACGCGCCCACGCCATTCTGAATGATCCTCTGGTTGGACAGCAGCGAGTCTTCGTTCGCGCCGCCCATGTTTTTCAGGCGATATTCGGCGATGGTTTGCCGCCCGTAGTCGAGGCCGCAGCCGAGGTGATTCTTAAGCTGGCCGCTGCCGAGATGGAGATTGTACTGCACCGTTCCGCCGGGGCTGGTCAAGGTGCGGTGCTGCACGGCGGAGGGCACCGACTCGGCAAAGCGCGTGACGCGGGCATAGGCGTTGAACTGCACGTTCTGATTCGTGCAGAGTTTGATACGGCCGGTGACGCCTTGCGTGACTCTCTGGGTGAGTTGATATTCGTTGAAGGGGACGGCGTCGGGATTGGCCTGCCGCGGGTTCTCGCGCACCTGATCTTTGTTCAAGCCTTCGGCGTTGTCGTTGAAATAGTCTGTCCAGAGAAAAACGGGGGAGATTTCCACGCTGTTCGTGGGCGACCAGTCGAACTTGGCCGCCAGATTGTTGCCCCAGAAGGCGGTGTGATCGCGGTAGCCGTCGCCCATCATGCGTGAGGCCGAAACGCGGTAGCGCACGTTGTCCTGCGAGCCGCGAACTTGGCCGAAGGTTTTCCAGAACGCGTGTGAGCCCGCCGTAAACTGCGCGTCCGCGGCCACGGGCTTGTCGGCGCCGGTTTGCGTGGTCAGATTCAGCACACCGGCCGTCGAGCCGCCTCCGTAGAGAGCGGCCGCCGGTCCGCGCAGCACTTCGATCCGC
This sequence comes from bacterium, assembly GCA_026394155.1. Lineage (GTDB taxonomy): Bacteria > Electryoneota > RPQS01 > RPQS01 > RPQS01 > RPQS01. Next base: position 12,594 of record JAPKYT010000123.1, read on the forward strand.
TCCAGCGCGGCCCAGTCCACGTCATAGAGATCGGATGCGAAGCCGGTGGGATCATTGAGCGGAAGGCCATCGAGAATGACCTTGATTCCGCGCAACCCGCGTTCGGACAGAATGCCCTGACCGCGGATGGACATGTGAACGCGCGAGCCATCGGCTTGGTTGTCCACGCGCACGCCGGGCACAAACCTCACCGCCTCGTCCACTGCAATCGTGCGGGGCTGCCTCTGCAAATCGCGCTCGCTGACAACGGTGGTGGCTGCCGGATTCTCCCTGACGATCAGGTTCATCCGCGAAGCGGTAACCACCACTTCGAACGGATTGCGGTAAACGGGCGTGTCCACTTTGGCCACCGCAAAGGTGTCGGCAGGCGCGGGCTCGGCGGGCCACGCCAAAGACGCCAGCGCGAGGAGTGCGCTCGTGACGACAAACGATATGCCTCTCATGGTTGTGAGTGCCTCTGCACGGTTAAAGACTGCACCTATGAAAAGGATGTTGGAGAGGCGCACAATATACGCCCGCGAATTGAAAAATGCAACTCGGTGAATAGAGACCGCAATGTCTTCTTTTCCTCTCGACCGGCGGCGGTCGGCGAGAAACCTGGAGGTAAGCCATGAAGCACTTCCTCGTGGAGATTACCTTCGCCGCCGAGCCCAAGGAGATGGCGGCGGTGAGGCCGGAGCACCGGGCCTACGTGCAGACGGGTTTCGAGCGCGGGCTGCTCCTCTTTTCCGGGCTGCAACAACCTGTGACCGGCGGAGTGGTGGTGGCGCGGGCCAAATCGCGCTCTGAAATCGAGCGCTTCTTCGCCTTCGATCCCTACCGGCTGAAGGGCATAGCCACCTATCGCTTCGTGGAATTCACGCCGGTGTTCTTTCAGCCGTTTCTGGATAGTTGGATGAAGGCGTAAGATTCCGGCGGGGTCGGCGACCCCCGCTCGGCGGAGATTTGGATGCGCTATCTTCCTTTCGTTCTCATCGCCATCGTTTTGATTGCGCTGGATTGGGCCGCGCTGCATCGCATCACCAGTGGCGAGCATGGCACCCTTGCAGCATGGATTGTCGTTGCCGTGAGCGGGCTCATCTTCGGCCTGATGTTGGGGATTCTCATGCGGCCGAGGCAGAAGAAAACCTGAAAGCGGAAATCTGAAAGCTGAGAGGCCGAGGTTTCGTAGCGCCCAGCTTGCTGGGCTCTCCGCGGACGCGTAAAAGGTGCTGGCTCTCTTCGTCGCTACTGGAATCTCCCCCTACTTCAGTAGGGGGATAAAGGGGGATCTCTTCTCGCTGCGGGACAAGGCGGTCGGAGACCGCCGCGAGTTTTTTCTCTGATGCGGGCAGGTTCCGTCTGTCCGGACAGAGTCCTCACCGATCATGAGAGGGATTCTGGACGCCCACGCGCAAAGCCGAAGAGCGCGCGGTGTCCAGAATGACATTGTTGTCGCGGCGGCGATCACTTCGTGCGCGCCCCACCCAGAGACGGACAAGAATCCACACACTTTTCTCATACAACCCGATTCCGGCAACTAAGGAGAACACATGGCCAAGATTCTGATCACCGACGGCATGGACAAGAACGCCGTCGCGCAGCTCAAGCAGCTCGGGCACGAGGTCACCGAACAATTCTATCCCGAACCCGACCTCATCAAGGAAATCGGCAAGTACCATTGCGTGGTCGTGCGCTCGGCCACCAAAGTCACCAAGCCGGTGATTGACGCGGCCGCCAACATGAAGCTCATCATCCGAGGCGGCGTGGGCGTGGACAACATTGAGGTCGCACACGCCAAATCCAAAGGCATCGAAGTCCGCAACACGCCCGGCGCATCCAGCGCGTCGGTGGCCGAGCTGGCGATGGCGATGATGTTCGCCATTGCCCGCGAAGTCTCCGCCGCCGACCGCACCATGAAGGACGGCAAGTGGGAGAAGAAAGCTTTCTCGAAGGGAATGGAAGTTGGCGGCAAAGTGCTGGGCCTCATCGGTCTGGGCCGCATCGGTTCGAGTCTGGCCGAAAAGGCGCGCGGGCTGGGAATGTTCGTGATGGCCTACGACAAATTCCCCAGTGCCGTGCGCGACAAGACGATTCCCTTGCACTCGAAGGCGGAAGTGATCGAGAAAGCCGACTTCATCAGCCTGCACATTCCCTTTGACAAGGTCGCCGGGCCGGAAATCACCGCCGCCGATTTCGAGAAGATGAAAAAAGGCGTGGTCATCATCAACTGCGCGCGCGGCGGCGTGGTGGATGAGGCCGCACTGCTCGCCAATCTCAACTCCGGCAAAGTGCGCGGCGCGGGCATTGACGTGTGGGTGGGCGAGCCTTCTCCGCGCGCCGATCTCGCTTCGCATCCCAAGGTCGTGGCCATTCCGCACGTGGGCGCGGCCACCGTCGAAGCGCAGGAGCGCGTGGGCGGCGAGGTGGTGGACATCATCCGGGAGTCTCTGAAGTAGCCGTTGGCCCGTTCGCGTCGCCGAGCCGGGCAAGTCTTCGCAACCCGGCCGGAATCGGAACCGTTGGCACGCGAAGTGCCTCGCTCTTGTTCTTTGGGAGGGCCCACCAGTGTGTCTGGTGTCGGCAGGGGTTCGCATTGTCTTATTTCGCAGGGCCTTCCGCAGGAAGAATGGTCTCTCCTTCAGGCGGAAGGCTCTGCGTTTTTTGCACAGAGATCGAATTTTTGCACGATTCGCCTCTTAACATTCATCAGGGGGTTGGTATGCGCTACTTCGCAATGAGTCTTTTGCTGCTCACTTGTGCGTCTGTCTACTCGCAGCCGCTGCCCGATCCGTTTGTGGTGATGGAAGCGGATTCGCAGGCGAGCTTTTCGGGCGCGCGAGTCACGATGCGCGACAGCGTGACGGCCGACATTTTCTATGTGGAATCGCGCGGGACGGTTTCTGCGCCGGACAATCGCATCCGCCACGCCGTGATTTCGCTGGCCGCCGAGCAGGTGATTGCCGGCCCGGAAGAACTGCCGAGCACGAGTGACAGAGACTTGTCCATCGGCGATGTCGCTTCGCGCGGGGCTGACGGATGGGTGGCGTTAATCTATGAAGCCACGCCCTTGTATCACGGTGCGACCGGATACAATCGCACGCGTCTGATCTGGGGCAGTGATGCCATCACCGATTCCGCCCTCCTCGACACCGGGCACATGCCGCACGTCACTCCGCAAAACGGGGATCACACGAACTCAGTTTTCTCTCTTTGTCCCCGTGCAAGCGGCGGCTGGCGCGCGTCGTCACGTTCGACACCAACCTTGATATGATCGCGGATCAGTTCTTTGCGGGAGGGCAGATCAGTCCGTGGGGCCCGATATGGGTGATGACCGTGTCGTGGTCTGCGGACACTATACTGGCAGCGCTTGCAGGTGGTCTTGATCTATATATGAACTTGATCCCGCGAACGGGAGAAATACCGTATGCCTATCCGAGGTATTGTCCCCCGTTTCCGCTGGATTTCCGGCGCACGCACGGCCGACGACTCTTATTTTGTTACGAGGGAGCACGGATCCTGGAGCTGCATCCTTCCGGGCCATGCGATTCAGTGGGCCAGACGGGACTCGAAGGCGAACCGTCGTTCATTGGCTGGCATCCCGATTACGGTTACGCCTTTCTCGGAAACCATCCGCACGTCGTCATGCTCGCGCGCGTGGACACTCTCGGTCACACGGTGCAGCCGCCCGGCTGTTTCTATGACGGCGGTTCGAATCGCTTCATCACATTCTCTGCGGCGGCAATCGCTCCCAACGGCCGAGTGGTTGTCTTGTGGGGCGAGCGGCAAGCCCCGGATACGGCCTGCACGACACTCAAAATGGCCTGGGTGGACTGGACAACGTACTTAGGCGCGCATGATCGGGACTTCATCCTTCATCCTTCATCCTTCATCCTTTCCGCTTTTCCGAATCCGTTCAACGCGCAAACGGAGATTCGCTTTGCATTGCCTCAAGCCGCGCGCGCGGAGCTTGCGCTCTTTGACATTCTGGGCCGTCGTGTGGCCACACTTGCGGATGGGGCGTTCACCGCCGGTGAACATTCCGTGCCGTTTGATGGGTCGAATTTGGGAAGCGGGATTTATTTCGCCCGTCTTTCCGCTTCGCACCGCCAAACTGCATTGAAACTCATGCTCATCCGCTAATCATCACAAGTCTCTCGGGAGGGACCGATCATGCGCAACTGGACCAATCGCGTGCTCTTCGCACTCTGCGTGGTGGGCTTTGTGTCTCTGGCCCACGGGCTGAACTACATGTACTTCACCGACCGGGAGGTCCAGGTCTTCGGGGACCGCATTAAGTTTTGGCACGGGGATACGCTGGGCGGCCCGGTGCGTTCGAATGACACGATTGCGATCATGCAGGATCCGCGGTTTTATGACTACGTTATCACTACCGCCGCGGATTTCTGGCACGGTTCAGGTTATCAACCCGTTTTCACATTCCCGGCCATTTTCACCGCTCCGCGGTTGGAGTTGCCCGCCAATGCCGCCACCTTCCGCCAATTGGCCGTGCAGCAGGGGCACTACTTCAACGCGGGGCCGTCCATGCGGGCGCGGGTACAGATCATGGGCGATTCGCTGCGCATCTGGTGGTCTCCCGTGGGCGTGCCTTTCGACTCCTCTGCCTTTACCTTCTACTCTCTCCCGGATTCCGCGGTGGTTTTCTTCGATTGCCCGCTGAACCTTTTCGGAACGGTCAGCACGGTGCTCATTCTGGGCGCGGGCGGGAGGGTGGGGCTGGAGGACAATCTGGTCTATACCAGCGCCGATTCACGCGGCGTTGCACCCGCGGGGCATTCGGAGAAATTCGTGCTGATCTCCGAGGAGGACATCAAAATACTCAACACACCTGCCAACGGCCGCGAGAATTCGAGCGGATTGGGAAATTCTCAGACCAACCGCAATCTGACGGACATAGTCCTTGACGGCATCTACGTGGCGCTGCACGAGAGCTTCACGTTCGAAAATCAGAATGATCCCGACAGCGGCTATGTCTTCGACGGATCGCCGGACGACCGCGGCAGCATCTATCTCTACGGCAGCTTGATTCAGGCTCGGCGCGGCTACGTGCACCGCGCGAATCGAGGCAGCACGGGTTACCTCAAGCAATACCGCTACGACAACACGCTGCGCTTCTGGAATTTCGGCCTGTGGAACCTCCGCGAGAATGTGATCGAGCCGCAGACCTTGGATTTCGGCGACGTTCCATTAGGGGAGACAGTCAGCGACACGATCCACCTCTTCAATGATTACGTACCTCCGTGGCTGGACAGCATCTCCACCAATCCGCCGTTCTTCTGCCCGGTTGCTTATGACACACTCCTCTTTCATCACCGCCTTCCCGTGTCGTTTGCAGCCAGCGACACCGGGCTGTTCGAAGACTCCCTCCGTTTTCACATTCCGTACTACCATCGGTGGATGAGCGTCCCCCTGCGCGGCCGTAGCGTGCGTCCGTCTGTTTCTGACTCTTCTTTCATCCCTCATCCCTCATCCCTCAGCATTTCTTCCTGTCCGAATCCGTTTAATGCACGGACGGAGATTCGCTTCAGCTTGCCACAGGCGGGAAAGGTCTCACTGAATCTCTATGACATCACGGGGCGGAAGGTGGCGACTTTGTTCAACCATGTTGCGACGGGGGGAGAACACACTGTACCGCTCGACGCGACAGGTTTGGCCTCCGGAGTGTATTTCGTGAGCATTGAGGCCGCCGGGCAGATCGCCACGCGCAAGATTCTGCTGTTGAAGTGAGATTCCGGGCGAATCTGGAGATTCGCCTCGGCGGAACAAAGGGGCATGCGGCGGAAGGAGGGGCCTTGAAGATCACGCGGAACTTGTGTATCTTGCGTTGTGCTCGCCGCCTATTTGATTCTGCTGGCCCTCTGCGCGGTCTGGGGGCTGACCTTCCCGCTGGTGCAGAGCGCACTATCGCAGGCCTCACCGCTGGTCTTTCTTTCGCTGCGCTTTGCTCTGGCCGCGCTGCTCTTTCCGCTTCTGGTCTGGCCGCGAGCGTTTCGCCTGACCCGCGAGCTGGCGTGGAAAGGCGTTTGGCTGGGAGTCTTCCTGTGGGGCGGCTACGGATTTCAGACGTTCGGCCTGCTGCACACCACCGCTGCGCGTTCGGGATTTCTGACCGGCACGCTGGTTCCTATGGTGCCGCTCTTCGCGTGGCTCTTGTTTCGCGTGCAGGTGGGCGTGCGTTCATGGATCGCGGTGCTCTTGGCTTTTGCCGGCACGTTCATCATG
>JAPKYT010000138.1 GCA_026394155.1 bacterium
AACCACCCCAGACGAATCTCAGCGTATCCTGCTCGAACGACTCGGACTGAAGATTCCCGCCCGCCTCGGTGAGCCCAGGTGGGAGAACTGAGTAGACGATGTAGTCAAAACTTTCGACAGAAACCGGCCCTGACGCTATCGCAAAGCCGTCTGGGGCCCTTCAAGTGCTCAACTTGGGTTAACCCGAAACAACTGGAACAGTGCTTTCAACGATGGATGGCGGCGCTGGCGTCGGCCAGCCAAGGCGATCTCATCGCCATCGACGGCAAGACCCTTCGGCGTAGTTTCAACAAAGCGGGCGACAAGGCGGCCATCCACATGGTGAGCGCTTGGTGTGAAACCAACCACATGGTTCTGGGGCAACTAGCGACCAATGAGAAAAGTCACTGCTGTCCGGTTATAACTCGAATAGCAGCAACTGGTTAGCGTTTGGGTCGATTTCGAGCGGGTCTTCGATGTTCGAAAACGCCTGTAGAATCGAGGTTTTCTCGAAAAGTGACACGCTCAGGAATTGGAGAATCGTGTAGAGGCTTTGGCTCAGGCCCAGACGTTTCTTGAGAATGGCGACCAGCACGTACACCGAGACGGCGATCCACGCCTGGGTCTTGACCGCATTCTCCGACGTGCCATAGAACGCCTTGATGCGCAGGTGCTGTTTGATCCATTTGAAGAAAAGTTCGACACGCCACCTCGCCTTGTACAGATGAGCCACGGTGAGCGCGGACAGGGTGAAGTTATTGGTCAGGAAGACGAAGGTCTTCTTGGTGTCGGCATCATGGAACCGAATACGTCGGAGGGGTTCCGGATAGTCCGTCGCGGTGTTCACCCCGGTGAGACGAATCGTTTGATCGGATCGCAGGCCGGTGGACTTTTTCACGCGACGGGAGGCGATCCGCTGAAACACCAGTCCCCGCTTGGCCCGGGTGACAAAGAAGGCCGAGGCTTGGTGAATGACATGGAGCCGAGCGAAATCCACATAGCCACGGTCCATCACATAGTAGGAGCCCGGTTGTGGGATCAGGAGATCGAGGACGTTCACATCATGCATTTTTCCTTCGGAAATATGGATAAACTCGGGTATGCTGCCGCGCAGATTGAGCAGGGTGTGGAGCTTGATGGCGGCCTTGGTGTGACGGAATCGGGCCCACGGGAACAACGAAAGGCACAGGTCGATGGTCGTGGAGTCGAGGGCGTAGACCGTGACCTCTTTCAGCGTCACGCCAAAATCATCATGGGCGTAAAGGATCCTGGCCTCGGCGATGAGAATCTGCGCGAAGTCGGCGTAGATACGCCAGTCACGATTCTCGTTGGCGTCGGCCAAGGTGCTCTTGGCGATGTGACTGCGAATTCCCATGTGGTAAAGCTTCGACCGCATGGCCCGCAAACAGACTTCGACATCCCGGAGACTCTCGCGATAGGACAGTTGAGCGAATGCCATGCAGAGCAACTGATCCAAGCACGAGAAGTGTTTGACCTTGCGTTCGCCGTCGTATCGGGCCACACACTTGCGGAATTGCCAGAGGGGAAGAACATCCATGACCTGTGAGAAGATCGTACGCCCAGTATTCATTGGCCGCTCCGAGAAAAGGAAACCAGCCAAAGCGTACGTGCAAGTTGAAATCGATTACAGATGTTGGAGGATTCAACTAATTGTTCTATAATGCGTTACGGATGTTTAGGAACTAAACAACCGGACAGTAGTGATGCAACTTATTGTATCCTTGTGCGTATCATCTTTCAGAGGGAGGATGATACCGATGCGAGTAGCTCCGAAAGCGATTCTGACCGACGAACAACGCACGACGCTGACGCGATGGTCGCGAGGGCGCAGCACCGCGGCGCGTTTGGTGCGACGGGCACAGATTGTGCTGCTGGCCGCGGAGGGCAAGGAGAACATCGAGATTGCCGACGAGTTGCAGGTCGATCGAACGATCGTCGGACGCTGGCGCAGGCGGTTCGTCGATCTGGGCCTGGCGGGAATCGAAAAGGATGCTCCGCGCGGCGGGCGCAAGCCGACGACTCGCAACCGGGTAGCCCGCAAGATTATCGAGGCCACCACGCAGACCAAGCCACAGGACGCCACGCACTGGAGCACGCGGCGTCTGGCCAGAGAATTGAAGGTGAGTCCGGCGATGGTTCAGCGGGTATGGCAGGCGAATGGTCTGAAGCCGCATCTGGTCAAGACCTTCAAGGTCAGCAACGACCGGCACTTCATCGAGAAAATGACTGACGTGGTGGGTCTGTATCTCGATCCGCCGGAGCATGCGGTAGTGCTGTGCTGCGATGAAAAGAGCCCGATTCAGGCTCTGGATCGCACTCAACCCGGCCTGCCGTTCAAGAAGGGCCGTTGTGGCACGATGACCCATGACTACAAGCGCAACGGGACGACAACACTATTCAGCGCACTGAGCATGCTCGACGGGAAGATCATCGGCCGGTGTATGGCGCGGCACCGACATCAGGAATG
>JAPKYT010000050.1 GCA_026394155.1 bacterium
TTGACGGGGAGGATAAGATTTTGTTATCTTTGGGGTATGAGACGAAAACCCTACCCCACAAGTTTGACCGACGCGCAGTGGTGTCTGGTCAAGAAGTGTCTGCCGCCGCCGCCGGCGTTAGGCCGCCGTCGTCGGCAAGACCGACGGGTGATGAATGCGATTCTATAGGTGCTGCGTACCGGCATTCGCTGGTGCGACTTGCCGCACGATCTGGCCTCCTCCGATGTTCCCGCCACGCCGTCCGGCGAAGGCAAGAAGAGTTGACGTCCGCGCGCGCTTCACATCTTGATCGCCGAGGCGGATCTCCAGATCCGCGCCGCGGTGAAATGCTCGGTCTGCTGATCGTGATTTTCTTTTCGCTGTCGAGTGGCTTTGCGCAGAGCGAGCTCGACAGCCTGATCGAAAGCGCGCCGGGACTCGAAACCTATCCTCAGGCCTCGACGGTCGTGCTGTTCGAGCGCACGCGCATCGAGCTGCTTTCTTCAGGGCAGACCGTGCGCCATCGTGAGTTTCTCTGCAAGATTCTGGATGAGCGCGCCACGGATCCATTCGGCGATCAGTCGGTGAACTTCGATGCCGACAAGGACACAGTCATCATCGAGACGGCCCGCACGCGTTTGGCCGACGAGCGGTGGATCGAACCGATCAAACAGCAGAACGTCTCGTTTCCCGAATTGGAGGTGGGCGCGGCCGTTCATTTTGCGTATCGCATCGAACCGAAGCCCTCTTCCAAACCGCCGCGAAAGCCGCACGCCGACGGAATTGTCCTTCTGGGCGGATATGAACCGGCTCTGGAAAGACAATTGCGGATCGAGGTCTCGCCGCCGTGGAAAATCCGATACGATCTTCAGAACGCTGCCCCCGAGCCGGTGGTGAGCAAGAATGGAGACCGAGTAGTCTATGATTGGACGGCGCGCGATTGCCCGCAGGTCATCCTCGAGCCGAACTCGGTGGGACTTCCCGATCTGGTGCCGCGAGTCCTGTGGACTTCGTTTCCCGATTGGGAAGCCTTGGGATTGCATGTGGCCGAGCCGTTCTGGGAGAAGGTGGATTCCTCACAGGCGGCGGTGGATGGCTTTCTGCAAATCACCCCGCCTGAACTGCAAGGTATGCCGGCTTTAATGAACGCCGCCGCGTGGGTGCTGCGAAATGTCCGCACCGCGCCTTTGTCGTTAGGCGACGCGGGCTATGAGCCGCACAGCGCCGATGTCGTTTGGCGTAACCGCTATGGCAACGCGCTCGACAAGACCGTGCTGCTCACCGCGCTGCTGCGGGCTTATGGTTTCGCGCCGATTCCGGTTCTCGTGCCCTTCTCCCGCGCGCCGTTCTCGAATCTGCCCGTGCTCGATCAGTTCAACCACGTCATTCTTACCGTGCCCGTCGGCGAAGATACGACTTGGCTTGATCCCACCGCCGACGACTATCCGCCGGGCGTGCTTCCCTATGCGTGCACCTTCGGTAAGGGCTGCATGCTTCTGGCCGGAACTCCGCTGCTTCTTGACGTTCCCGCCGGTTCTCCCGAATCGCGCGGCGCGCGCACCGAAATGCGATTGAAGCTTGCGGCGGACGGCACGCTGTCGGGAACGATCACTTGTTTGCCGCAGGGGGACCTTGCCGCCGAAGCGCGCCAGATGTTCAAGCACTTAGGAACGCAGGAATACGATCAATACGCGCGGAACACCCTCTCGCGCATTGGACCGGGCGCGGTCACCAGCTTCAGCATCTCCGATCCCGGCGATCTCTCGAAGCCCGTAGTGGTCACACTCGGATTCGAGTCGCCGGACTACGCCGAGCGGCAGGAAGACACGATGTTGCTTTCCCTGCCCGCCAATCCCTTCGAATTCGCCGTTTCCGGATTCAGCGCCACGCTGCCGGAAGTCCGCTGTCCCGTGCAGCTTCCGCCCCGGTGGCGAGTGACCACCGATGTTTCGCTTTCCCTTCCCGACGGCTACAAGGTTTCCTATCTGCCGCCGCCGCTGGTGGTGCAGAATCCCTACGTCTTCATCGAAATCTCCGCGCGTCAAGGACCCGCGGGAATCACGTGGGCAACCACTGTGGAAATCAAAGCGGACAAAGTGCCGGTGGCGGATTATCCGGTGCTGCGCGACGCCTACGAAACCTTGCTCTTGCCCAAGAACAATCTCGTGATTCTCGAGAAAAAGTGAACCTTTCGCCAAGCTTCCCCCCGTTCACGGGGGGACAAAAGGGGGTCTTTTCCGCCGAGCCGACTTAGGTCTTCCGCCGAGCAGTGGTCGCCGACCCTGCCGGAATCTTCTGCGGGCGAAATCAGCGATTCCATACCCTGACAAGAGCCCAGCAAGCTGGGCGCTACAAGATCACCTGATTTCTGCGTAGCGCCCGACTTGTCGGGCCTTTCCGCCGAGCAGGGTCGCTGACCCTGCCGGAATTTTCCGCGGGCGAAATCAGCGATCCGATACCCCGATCAAAGCCCAGCAAGCTGGGCGCTACAAGATCACCTGATTTCTGCGTAGCGCCCGACTTGTCGGGCCATTCCGCCGAGCAGCGGTCGCTGACCCTGCCGGAATCTGCGAGCGACAGCAACAGAAGTAGTTCAGACGAGAGCCCCGAGTCCCGCCGCGACGGGGTGCCCTCACCCCTCGCGTCTCTCGCCGCCTGCTTCCTTGACTTCAGGGTCGAGATTCCCTTGACAATGTGGAAAGATATCCGTAGCTTAGCTATCTGCTCGTGGTCCGCACCAGATCATCCTCCGGTCTTGTCAACGTCCTAATTCACAGATTTTTACCAGCCGTGACCCATTTGGCAACCACTCATCAAAGTGCCATGTACTCGCCCACAAGTGAACGGGGTATCAAGCCGCTGCGGGGCGCATACCCGACAGCGCAGGGTGTCGAAGCGTGGGTCGGTGCGGTCGTGCTCATCGCCGTGGGCGTGATCCTGCCGTACTTCGTGCATGCATTCGGCGCGTCCCCGCGTGTTCTGATGCCCATGCACTTTCCCGTTCTCATAGCCGGTGTACTGCTCTCGCCGATCACCGCTGCATTGGTGGGCCTTCTGACTCCGGCCATCTCCATGGGACTCACCGGTTATCCCACGTCGGCACAAGTCATGCGCATGATGCCGGAATTGGCCGCTTACGCCGCCGTGACCTCCGTCATGCTGCGGCTTCTCCCTATGTGGCCCGGTCTTTCCGAGCGCGCCGGACGCATCGCCGCCATTGCGGTCGCCGTCCTTGTCGCCATGATCGCGGGACGTCTGGTGTACGTGGCCTTCTATGTGCTTACGGCGGGCCCGGAGAGCTTGCGCTTCTTTACCGCAGTGCTCATTTCGCCGGCCGTACCCGGAATCATTGCCCAGCTTGTCATCGTTCCGCCGCTGGCCGACCGTATTCACAGGTCTATGTGAGCTATGGACTCCTCCGTCTTCGACAACAACCTCATCCGTTTTCTCTTTCTCTTCGGCGCGGCCGGCGGTCTGGTGGCGTTTTTTGTCGCGCTGTCGGCGTGGCTGGGGCCGAAGAGCATGAACGAGACCAAGGCCGAGCCGTTCGAGACGGGCATGATCCCTAAGACCGATGCGCGCCGCCCGTTTCCCATCAAGTACTATCTCGTGGCCATTGTCTTCATCGTTTTCGATGTCGAGGTGGCCTTCCTTTACCCGTGGGCGGTGGAATTCCGCAATCTCGGTGCCGCGGGTTTCATCTCCATGATGATCTTCCTCGTGATTCTGCTGGTCGGGCTGTTCTATGCGGTCCGCAAGCGGGTCTTTGAGTGGAAGTAGAAGTGCAGACGCTGTGTTCTTCTCATGAGTGACAAGAAAACTCCCACGCGCCTTGTGCGCCCCGATTTCACGGATCCCCTGCGCGGTCAGGTCTACACGACGCGCTTCGACAAGCTGTTGGGCTGGGCGCGCAAGTACTCGCTCTTTCAATATCCCTTCGTGACCGCCTGCTGCGGCATGGAGTATATGTCGGCGAGCGCGGGACACTACGACATTGACCGCTTCGGCGCGGCCTTCCCCCGCTTCAGTCCGCGTCAGGCCGACGTGCTCTGGGTGGTGGGAACCATTAGCCACAAGCTCGCTCCCATCATGAAGACCGTCTACGAGCAGATGGCCGAGCCGAAATACGTGGTCAGTTTCGGAGCCTGTGCGAGCTGCGGCGGGCCGTACGACAATTATGCCACCGTGCAGGGCATTGACACCATCATTCCGGTGGACATTTACATCGCGGGTTGTCCCCCTCGTCCCGAAGCCGTGTTAGACGGTGTGCTGAAGTTGCAGCAGATGATTCAGAACTCCAAGCAGCCGTGGCGCACAAGCGACGTCATTGAACGCAAGCCGCTTAAAGTAAGAGTGCCCCAGCCGTGAGTGACGAGAAGTTTCCCGAGCAATTGGCGATTGAGAAGCGCTTTCCGGCGGCGGTGCTGGACTGGCACGCGCAGCACGGCGACCGCACGCTGCTCGTCGAGCACGACCGCATTCTCGACATCGCGCGGCTCTTGAAAGACGACCTCGGCTACAACGTGCTTCTCGACCTGACGGCCGTGGACTACCTGCCGCGCAAACCGCGCTTCGAGGTGGTTTATCATTTCATGAATCTGTCCACCTTGGCTAGGCTGCGCGTGAAAGTTCAGCCCGACGACGAGCATCCCGTCGTTCCCAGCCTTACTTCCCTGTGGGCCATCGCCGACTGGTACGAGCGCGAAGTGTGGGACCTCTTCGGCGTCAAGTTCCACGGCCATCCCAATCTCAAGCGCATCATGCTCTACGAGGAATTCAAGGGGCATCCGCTGCGCAAGGATTATCCCAAGACCAAGCGCCAGCCGCTGATCGGCCCGGAAAATTGAGCATGAACGGCGAATCGAAAACAGTCGTTGAACCTTACGGCGTCGAGCGCGCTGTGCCCGAGACGGAAGCCGAATTCCGTCAGGAAGAGATGCTGCTCAATCTTGGGCCGTCGCATCCTTCCATGCACGGCATCGTCCGCATCATCACCAAGCTGCAAGGCGAACTGGTGCTGGACGCGGAAGTCGAAATCGGCTATCTGCACCGCGCCTTCGAAAAAAGCTGCGAGGCGACTACTTGGAATCAAGCGCTCATCTACACCGACCGCCTGAACTACGTTTCCACCTGCATCAACAACGTCGGCTATTGCATGGCGGTCGAGAAGCTGCTCGAAATTGAGCTTCCGCCGCGCGGTCAGTACATCCGCACCATGCTCTGCGAGGTTTCGCGCATCGCCGACCATCTCACTTGCGTGGGCGCGGCCGCTATGGAATTGGGCGCCTTCACGGTCTTTCTCTACATGATGATCGCCCGTGAGTACTGCTACGAACTCATCGAGGACTACTGCGGTGCGCGCATTACCACCAACTGCTCTCGCGTGGGCGGCATGCCGCACGATCTGAGCGACGGCTGGCTGGAGAAAGTGCGGTGGACCGTCGGCAAGGTGCGGCACATTCTCAAAGAGTGCGACATTCTGCTCACCTACAACCGCATCTTTGTGGATCGCACCAAGGGCATCGGCGCTATCTCCAAAGAGCGCGCTCTGCAATACGGTTTCACCGGCCCCATGCTGCGCGCCTGCGGCGTTCCCTATGACGTGCGCAAGGATCATCCGTATTTGATCTATCATCAGCTCGACTGGACCGTGCCGGTGGGACACCGCGGCGACGTTCTCGACCGCTATCTGGTGCGCATGGAGGAGATGGAACAGTCGTGCCGCATCCTCGAGCAATGCGCGGGCAAAATTCCCGGCGGGCCGGTCTCGTGCGACGACAAACAGGTGATGCTGCCCGACAAAAAGGACACCTACGGGAACATCGAAGGCCTGATGAACCATTTCAAGCTCATCATGGACGGCCACGGCATTCGCGTTCCCGCAGGCGAAGTCTATTTCTCGGTGGAAGCCGGTAACGGCGAGTTGGGTTTTTATGTGGTCAGCGCGCCCGATGAGAATTCGCGCGACGGCTGCAACAACCGGCCGTGGCGCGTGCGCTGCCGTCCGCCCTGTCTCAGCTTCGTGGCCGCCATGCCGGAAATGATTCGCGGCCTGATGGTAGCCGACGTCGTGCCCACCTTCGGCTCCATCAACATGATCGGCGGAGAACTCGACCGGTAGGTATGATTGGTCTCCCCCCGTGGACGGGGGGACAAAAGGGGGGTTCTTTCCGGTTCGCGGTGGGCACAACGTGACCGCCGCTGCGACGAAACGAACACCAGAGCCCAGCAAGCTGGGCGCTACAAGATCACCCGATTTCTGCGTAGCGCCCGACTTGTCGGGCCTTTCCGCCGACCCTGCCGGAATCGGATGATTGACGGGAAACATTTTGGGTAGCATGGACATTCCCGATACATTAGTTCGCAAGTCTGAGGAAATCTTTTTCAGCTTTCCTCCCGAGCGCCGCGAGTCCGCGCTGGTGCCGCTCATGTTCGAGGCGCAGCGCGAACTCGGCTGCATCACGCCCGACACCGAACACTGGATCGCCGAAACGGTGGGCGTGAGCCTTGTCAAGGTGCGCGAGGTGCTCACCTTTTATTCCATGCTCCGCCGCGAGCGCGCCGAAAAGTTTCTCGTTCAGTTCTGCCGAAACATCTCCTGCTGTCTGGCCGGCGCCGAGGATTTGCAGCGGCACGTCGAGAAAAAACTCGGCATCAGGAACGGCGAAACGACCGCCGACGGCCTGTTCACGCTGCGCTACGTGGAGTGTCTCGGCGGTTGCTCGTGGGCGCCGATGATGCTGGTCAACGAAATGCAGTACTATCAGCTCACGCCCGAGAAGCTGGACCGGATCATCGAAGGATTCCGCAGCGGCCGGCCCGTTCCTCCCGATGAACCGACTCCGCTCTTGGGAAATGTAGGAGAGAAAATCGCCGTATGACCAGCTCAAACGGCACACGATTGCTCTCCCGCAATTTCGCTTTGCCCGGTCAGGCCAACCTTGACACGGCCCTGAAGCGCGGCGCGTACGAAATGCTCAAGCGCGCTCTCAAGATGAAGCCGGAAGAAGTCACCACCGTGGTCAAAGCCTCGGGTCTGCGCGGCCACGGCGGCGCGGGTTTTTCGGCGGGCATGAAATGGGGTTTCGTACCCAAGGACGTTTTCCCGCGCTATGTGTGCGTGAACGCCGACGAGTCCGAGCCCGGCACCTGCAAAGACCGGCTGATTCTCGAATACGATCCGCACCTGCTCATCGAAGGCGCGCTCATTTGCGCGTGGGCGGTGCAGGCCGAGCGGATTTACATCTACGTTCGCGGCGAGTATTTCTATCCCACCCGGATCGTGCAGCGCGCGATTGACGAAGCGCGGGCCAAGGGTTTTGTCGGCGAAAACATTCTGGGCAGCGGCTGGTCGTGCCACGTTCATCTCGGCACCGGCGCCGGGCAGTACATTTGCGGCGAGGAAACCGGCCTCATCGAATCGCTCGAGGGCAAGAAGGGCTGGCCGCGTTTGAAGCCGCCGTTTTATCCCGCGGCGGTCGGTTTGTGGGGCAAGCCGACCATCGTGAATAATGTCGAGACGCTCGCTTTCGTGCCGCGCATCATTGAAATCGGCGCCGAGAAATTCCTCTCCTACGGCACTCCCAAAGCCGGCGGGCCCACGTTGTTTTCGCTCTCCGGTTCGGTGAATCGCCCCGGCGTGTATGAACTGCCCACCGGTGTGCCGCTGAAAACACTCATCTACGACTGCGGCGGGGGAATCAAGGACGGACGCAGGCTCAAGGCGGTCATTCCCGGCGGATCGTCCTCGCACATTCTCACCGCCGAGGAATGCGAGAATCTAAAAATGGATTTCGAGTCGGTGGTGGCGGCGGGCAGTATGCTCGGCAGCGCGGCGGTGATGGTGATTGACGAAACGGTTTCCATCCCGCGCCTCATGGTGTGGATGACGCGATTTTACGCGCACGAGAGCTGCGGCCAGTGCACGCCCTGTCGCGAAGGCACCGGCTGGCTCTTGCGGCTGGCCACGCGCATTCTCGAAGGCCGAGGCCGCCGCCGCGACCTCGATGATCTTTACGAGCTTGCTGAGAACATTGACGGTAAAACGATCTGCGCCCTCGGGCAGGCAGTCGCATGGCCGACCAAAAGCTACATCACGAAATTCCGCCACGAATTCGAAGCGCTGATTCAGGAATAGGTGCCGGCAGCTTTCCGCTTTCAGTTTTTCAGCTTTTTCTTTTCGCATGCCCCATCTTGAAATAAACGGCAAACCCGTTGAAGTCCCGGCCGGGACGAATCTGATCGAAGCGGCCCGGCGGCTCAACATCGAGATCCCGCACTATTGCTATCATCCGGGACTGGCGGTGGTGGGCTCGTGCCGCATGTGTCAAGTCGAAGTCGAACTCAACGGCCGCAAGAGTATAGTGGTCGGCTGCAACACCGCCGCCGCCGACGGCATGAAGGTGTTCAACAACACCGAAGCGATTCACCGCATCCGCAGCGGCGTGCTCGAATTCTACTTGCAGCATCATCCACTCGATTGCCCGATTTGCGATGACGCCGGCGAGTGCGACCTGCAGAATTACTACCTGCTTCACGGCCTGCACGACAGCCGAGTCGAACTAACCGAGAAACACCACAAGCACAAAGTGCACGATGTCGGCCCGACCGTGGTGCTCGACAGCGAACGCTGCGTGCTGTGCTCGCGTTGCGCGCGTTTCTGCCGGGAAATCGCGGGCGTAGACGAACTCGGCATCTTCGAGCACGGCGGCGATTCCGAACTGCTCAACGTACCGGGCAGGCTCCTCGAGAACGATTACGCGGGCAACGTGGTGGATTTGTGCCCGGTGGGCGCGCTCACCGACAAGGATTTCCGCTTCCGGCGCCGCGTCTGGTATCTGAAGCGCACGCCTTCGGTCTGCACCGGCTGTTCGCGCGGCTGCAACATCTACGTGGATTGGGAGACCAGCCGCAGCTACAAGAACCCGCAGCGCCGCATTCAGAGATTGAAACCGCGCTACAACCGCGGTGTGAACGAGTGGTGGATTTGCGACCGCGGCCGCTACGGTTATCATGCGGTGGACGCCGAGAACCGTCTCACCGCTCCGCGAACGAAATCCGATGGCGAGAGCGAGGCCACCGTGGATGGTGTTCTCGACCGCGCCGCTGAAAAGATCAAAGCCGCGCTCGCCAAACATGGGCCGAAGTCGGTGGCGGTGATTGCCTCGTCGTCGTCATCGAACGAGGATCTCTTCCTGCTCAAACGTCTTTTCGCCGACGAGCTCAAGGTGCACAGCCTCGACGTCACTTTGAGCGGCGAGCCGAAGGGCAAGGAAGACGAGATTCTGATGAAGGCCGACGTGTCGCCCAACCGGCGCGGCGCGGTGGAAATCGGTGTTCAACCGTGGGGCGGCGGCGGTGTGGCCGGCGATGACATCGTGGCCAGCGCGCTCGACGGCGATTATGAAGTGCTCATCGTGGTTCATCACGACCTGACGCGCATGCTGTCCCAAAAAGAGCGCAACCGGCTCGGCCAGAATTGCGATTACATACTCTATCTCGGCACGCACGAAAACGGCATGTGTCATCTGGCCGACGACGTCATTCCCATCGCGATGTGGGCCGAGCGCGACGCCACTTACACCAATTTTCAGGGCCGTGTGCAACGAACGTGGCGGCCGTTTGAGCCCCGCGGAGAAGCGCTCTGCGAATGGCGCGTCTGGCAGGAACTCGGCAAGCGCTTGGGACACTCGCTGCCCGCAGAATCGGTGGCCGGCGTGTTCGATTCCATCGGCACGGTCGTCGCTTCGTTCAAGGGCCTGACGTGGGAAGGCCTTCCTGCGAATGGAATCATGCTCACCGGAGTCAGCGAGCCGGCGTATCGAAAAGTGCAGTCGTCTCATCCCTTGCCCGCGTACTGATGCGCGAAGCTGGAACACTGTGAATGTGGATTGACCTCGTAATCCTCCTCGCGAAAATTGCCGTCGTGTTCGCCGGAATCATGACCGGCGCGTTCGTGCTCACCTGGGCCGAGCGCAAGCAGAGCGCACTCATGGCCGACCGGATCGGCGCCAACCGCTGCGCGATTCTCGGCATCAAGCTCTGGGGTCTCATCAACTCGCTGGCTGACGCGCTCAAGCTGATCTTCAAGGAGGATTTTCTGCCTCCCAAGGGGCTGCGCGTGTTGCATGCCATTGCGCCCATCTTCGCCATGTTTCCGGTGTTCGTGACCTTCGCGGTTCTGCCCTTCGGCCCGCCCCTTCAGATCGCCGGAAAAGAAATCCCGCTGCAAATCCTCACGCTCGACATCGGCCTGCTCTACATTCTCGCCTTCGGCGGCATGGCGGTCTATGGCGTGATGCTGGCCGGCTGGGCCTCGAACAACAAGTACTCTCTGCTCGGCGGCATGCGCGGATCGGCGCAGATGATTTCCTACGAGATCATCATCGGCCTCTCGCTCATCGGGCCGGTGATGGTGTTCGGCACGCTCGATCCCGGCCGCATGGTCGTGGCGCAAAACGATTTGCTTTGGGGCTGGCTCCCCAAGTGGGGGATCATCGTTCAACCTTTGGCCTTCCTGCTCTTTCTGCCCGCCGCCATGGCTGAGACCAAGCGCGCGCCCTTCGATTTGCCGGAAGGTGAGTCGGAAATCATCGGTTTTTCCCTCGAATACTCGGGCATGCGCTGGGGCATGTTTTTCCTCGGCGAGTTCGCGGAAATTGTCGTGTTAGGGGCGGTGATGGCCACCGTTTTCTTCGGCGGCTATCAGGTTCCGTATCTTTTCAGCGGAGCGGAGGCGGCTTCGCTGCCCGGTTTCCATTTTCCGTGGGGCGGCTATCTGCCTCTCGGAGAATGGTGGATCGTCGCGTTGCGGGTTTTGTCCTTCGGATTCAAAGTGCTTTGCCTCATGTGGCTGCAGATGCAAATCCGCTGGACCTTTCCGCGTTTCCGCTATGACCAGCTCATGCGCGTGTCGTGGCGGGAGATGATGCCGCTCGCGCTCGCCAACATCGCCGTGACCGGCATCGTCATCATGCTCGTGTCCCGATGAGTTCGCAAGTCCAAGTGCCGCGGCGGCGAATCTCCAGATTCGCCCCGTCTCCTCGCGGCGCGGGATCGCTGATCCCGCCTGCAAAAGATTCCGGCAGGGTCAGCGACCCCTGCTCGGCGAAGCAAGAAGCAACGCTGTCATGATAGACGTCAAACCTGTTCGCAACGTTGAACTGAGCCTCTGGCAAAAGACCTATTATCCCGAATTGCTCAAGGGATTGTGGGTCACGTCGCAGCATTTCTTCCGGAATCTGGGCCGCCACGTCGGCCGCGCGCTGGGGATGAAGACCGAGCCGCCGATGGTGACGATTCTCTATCCCGAGGTGCGGCGTCCCATCTCGCCGCGCTGGCGCGGGCTGCACCGCTTGATGCGCAGGCCCGACGGCGCGCCGCGCTGCGTGGCTTGCATGATGTGCGAGACCGCTTGTCCCGACAAGTGCATTTACATCACCGCCGGCGAATCGCCCGACGGTCGCGTCGAAAAATTTCCGCTCGCTTTTGAAATTGATCTTCTGCGCTGCTGCTTCTGCGGATTGTGCGTGGAAGCCTGTCCCGAAGACGCCATTCGCATGGACACGGGCTATCTGGAACTCGCAGGCTACTCGCGCGAAGAGTTCTATCTCGACCGCGAGTTCCTGTTGCGCCGCGGCGAGCCGACCACACACCCGCAATATCCCGGCGAACTCGACGGCGCGACCGTGCACCGCGTGGATCTCGTGAAGCTGGCCAAGGGACATTGACCGGGGCGCTTGCATCGAGACCAGTCTGTTGACAAGTGGGCCGCGCGGGTGCTCCGTGCGGCTCTCGCTTGAGTTTGTCATTCCGGCCACCGCATGCGTTTTTTCAGCTTTCCGCTTTCAGACTTTCAGCTTTTTCTTTGCGGGCGTCCAGAATCCCTCTCATCGTCAGGGATTCCGTTCGCAGACGAACGGAATGACACGCACGCCGGGCGGGTCACGGACCACGCCACGGCGGGAACTCATTCGTGAAGCCACTTTGGTTTGAGCGCAATCGCATCTGCTCTCTCTTCGGCATCGGCTTTCCCGTCATTCAGGCGGGAATGGTCTGGGTTTCGGGATGGAAGCTGTGCGCGGCGGTTTCCAAGGCGGGGGCGCTGGGACTCATCGGCGCGGGCTCGATGAAAGCGGATTTGTTGCGCGAGCACATTCAGAAAGCGCGCGCGGCTCTCGCGGATCAGGCTCCCTTCGGCGTGAACATTCCCTTGCAGAGAAAGGATGCCGCCGAACTGGTGACGGTTTGCGTCGAAGAGCGCGTGCGAATCGTTTTCACCTCGGCGGGGAATCCGGCTCTGTTCACCGGCAAGCTGAAAGAAGCGGGAGTGACGGTCACGCACGTGGTTCCGACGGCGACACTTGCCAGGAAAGCCGAAGAGCGCGGCGTGGACGCGGTCGTCTGCGAAGGCACGGAAGCCGGCGGGCACGACGGCGTGGACGAAATTCCCACTTTCGTTTTGATTCCGCAGGTGCGCGACGCAATCTCACTGCCGTTCATCGCCGCCGGAGGAATTGCGGACGGACGCGGCATGGCGGCGGCTTTTGCGCTCGGTGCGGAAGGCGTACAAATCGGAACGCGCTTCGCCGCTACCGTCGAATCCTCGGCGGCGGATCGCTACAAACAAGCGGTGATCGAAGCGGGCGAAGCGGATACGGTGCTCTCGCTGAAGAGCATCGGTCCGGTGCGCATGATCCGAAATCCGTTTGCTCAGCGCTGTGTCGAAGCAGAAAAGCGCGGCGCCCCTGCGGACGAACTGCGCGCGCTGCGAGGCGAAAAACGCGAACGCCAAGGCATCTTTGAAGGCGATTGGGAAGAAGGACAGTTGGAAGCGGGAATGGGCGCGGGATTGATTCGCGAAATCCTGCCGGCGGCCGCCGTGGTGGAGAATCTCGTGCGCGAGTACGAGAGCGCTGTGGCGCGGCTGGTCGCATCCCCGAAGCAATGAGGCGGACATGAAACACGAAATGCTGGGCGGAAAAATCCACGCGGCGCGCGTCACTCAGGTCAATCTCGACTACGAGGGCTCGTGCGCCGTGGACCTTGACCTGCTCGATGCGGCGGGAATTCTGCCCTACGAGCGGGTGCACGTCTACAACGTCACCACCGGCGCGCGTCTCGACACCTACGCCATTCCCGCCCGCCGCGGATCGGGAACCATCGGCCTGAACGGCGCGGCCGCGCGATTGGCCACCAAGGGCGACAAAGTCATCATCGTCAGTTTCGTTCTGGCCGACGACGACGAACTCGCGTCGCACCGGCCGGTGGTGGTGGTGGTGGACGACAAAAACCGCGTCTCAAAAACTCAGCGCCATACCCTCCGGAGGAAATCGTGAAAATAGTGACCGCCACCGGCGCCGTCAAGGGCGCGCCCGGCGCGCTCGCCGTGTTCCTCTTCGATGATGAAGTGAAAGGGCCGCGCCTGCCCGCGCTCAATCGGGCCACCGTCAAGGAAATCGTCAAGCTCGTCGCTGCCTCCAAGTTCAGCGGCAAGAAAGATGAGCTGGTGCGCCACTATGCGGATCGCGCGCTGGCTCCGGTGCTCATTCTGCACGGGCTGGGAGCGCGCCGCGATTTCCAGTGGAAGACTCTGCGGCTGGCGGCGGGAGCGGTCGTGCGCGAAGCACGGGGTCGCGGCGCCAAAAGCCTTGCTCTGGTCAGCGAGGAGCGCCTGGCGGCCGATCTCTCTGCGGAGAACGTGACGCGCGCGTTAGTGGACGGCCTCGTGCTCGGCGACTGGAAGTTCGAACAGTATCGCACCAAGCCGGATGAGGACAAGAAGGAGCTGAAGAGCGCCGTCATCTACTTTTCGGACGCCGCGCGCCAGCGGAGCGCGAATCGCATCCTGCGCCGCGCAGACGTGGCGGCCCGGTGCACGAACCTCGCGCGCGAGTGGGGCACGCATCCGGCCAATGTAGTCACCACCGGGTTCCTCGCCGCCGAAGCGAAGAAGCTTGGGCGGCGCGGCCTGCGTGTGAGCGTGCTCGAACGGGCGCAGATGCAGCGCTTGGGAATGAATCTGCTGCTGGCAGTCTCCAAGGGCAGCGCTATGCCGCCCAAACTCATCATCATGGATTGGAATCCGCGCGGCGCGCGCAAGACGTACGCTTTCGTCGGCAAGGGTCTGGTGTTCGATTCAGGCGGTCTCAACATCAAGACCGCTTCGATGGAGGAGATGAAGTCCGACATGTGCGGTGCGGCGGCGGTGCTGGCCGCCATGAACGGCGTCGCGGAATTGAAGCCGAACGTGCGCGTGATCGGCGTGATCGGCGCGGTGGAAAATGCCATCGGTCCCAATGCCTATCGGCCCTCGGACATTTACAAAGCCTATAACGGCAAGACCGTCGAGATCGGCAACACCGACGCCGAGGGACGCTTGGTTCTGGCCGATGCGCTGGCTTACACGGTCGCGAAATACAAACCTTCCGCCATCGTGGATTTGGCCACACTCACCGGCGCGGCGGTAGTGGCTCTCGGCTATCACGCGGATGCGGTGTTTTCCAACAGCGAACGGTTTTTGCGCGAAGTCATGCAAGCCGCCGAACGCGCGGGCGAACGCGTGTGGCCGATGCCGCTCTTCGAGGAATACAGCGAGGAAGTGAAAGGCGAGACGGCCGATTTGCGCAACAGCGTCGGTCATCGCTGGGGCGGGGCCTGCACGGCGGCGGCCTTTCTCAAGGAGTTTGTGGGCGGCACGCCGTGGGTGCACATTGACATCGCGCCCAGCGCTTTTCCCGCGGTCGTTTCCTCGATTCAGCCCAAGGCTACCGCCGCCGGTTCCGGCGTGCGCACGCTGCTGGAACTGATTTCTTCCAAGTAGGGACACAGCCTGCTGTGTCCGTTTTCGCAGGGTTGTAGGGACACAGCCTGCTGTGTCCGTTTTTGTGATCCGTGATTTTTCACATGAGGAGAACGAACATGCCAGCGACGAGAAAAGCCCCGGCTAAGAAGCCCGCCAAGAAAGCTCCCGCGAAGAAGAGCGGCAAGCGCTGCGGAAAATGCTGATCTTGTAGCGCCCGACTTGTCGGGCTTGGTCCATCCGGCCCAGCAAGCTGGGCGCTACGAATCGGGAATTCGCGCCGTGGCGGGTCGCGTGCCCGCCACGGCGACGCAAACACCGACAGGTGCGCCGAGCCGGGTTAAGTCTTCGCAACCCGGCCGGAATCGGGGGTAGTGCCGCACGGCAGTGCGCTCTGAAAAGAAGAAGAGAAAGAAAATCTTCTCATTCTTCTAACTCGCGCGCGAACGGAAGTTACTCTTTTCCCGCCGAGGCGGAGTCTCCAGACCCGCCCGGAATCCGAATAGACTAAGGGAGCACAAATGGGTTTGTTTCGCCAGACCGAAATCGTGGACGACGACATTTTCGCCATCGTGAAGGACATCCTACGGAATGCCCAGAAGGATGAAAGGGTCGTTCTTGTTACTCCCTACATCAAATTCGACGAGAAAGTCCGCGATTGCATTGAGGAGGCTTTGAATCGAGGCGTGAAGGTCGTGCTGCTTGTGCGCAAAGGCGCTGAGCGGAATCCGCAGGACAGTGACTTCCTCGGCAACAGAAGTATCGAAGTTTTAGAACTGGAACACCTGCATGCAAAGGTATACCTGTCACCGTCTGTTGCCCTAATCACCAGTCAGAACTTGTACGATTTCTCGGATCGGAAGAGCAAAGAGATAGGTGTTATCACGGAGGAAGGCAAGCATCTCAGAGCGATCACCGAAACGGTTGACAAGTGGCTGGGGAAGGCAGACCGAGTCTCGAACAGAGATCTACTTCTGGACCAATCGAGCCGCCGAGCGGATTTCAAGCGCGGTCCCACACGCACGGTGAGTGACATGCACGCGGCCACGGCTTCGAAGACTCAGGGCTATTGCATTTCCTGTAAGGTGAGAATACCGCTGAATGGCGAGCATCCGCTTTGTGGCGCACACTTTGATTCCCTCAGGAACAGGCTCATGGACTACCAAGGCAACTACTGTCACCGATGCGGGGAGAAGTATGGGAGCAAACACCTTCAACCATTTTGCCGTAGCTGCTGGGAGAAAATGGACAAACCGAAGTTTGTAGCGCAACGGAAATCCTGATCGTCATTATCGTAGCACGCTTCAAGGAAATTGCTTGACGGGTTGACGTATCGGTCAACCGCGACACCTCCCTCATTCGCCCATGAATCTCTGACCCCTCTGCCATGAGACCCTTGATTCTCACCCTGCTGATTCTCGCGAGCCTCTATGCGTTTGCCTCTCCCGTGCGGAAGCGGCTGCGTTTGGTGGCAAAGGGGCGGCCGGGTATCAAGCTCGACCGCATGGGAGAGCGATGGCTTCGTTTTCTCAGCGAAGTGTTGTTCCAAGGGAAAATAATCAAGGAACGTCTCTTCGCCGGCGTGATGCACGCGCTCGTCTTCTGGGGATTCCTGTTCTTTCTCGTCGAAACGATTCATCATTTCTCAACCGGCTACGGCTGGCATCCATTAGGTGAGGGCGGTTTTCACCAAATCTACGGCGGCATCGTGGCGGTGTTTGCCGGGCTGGTGGTTATCGGCATCACCGCCTTGGCTTTCCGGCGGTTCGTTCTCAGGCCCGACGCTCTGGGCAAGCTCTCGTGGAGTTCAGGTGTCGTCGCTGTCTTCATCGAGATTCTGATGATCACCTATCTGCTGAGCTACTTCCGCCTTCTGCACGATCCTCTAACTCAGCAACTCAACTGGTGGACACATTCGGCGACCATCCTCGCGTTTCTCGTCTTGATTCCGCACAGCAAGCATCTCCACCTCGTTCTCAGTCCTCTGACCACCTTCCTCAAGGACTTCGAGTTGGCGCGGATTCATCCGCTGGATTTCGAGAAGGAGGAATTGGGAGCTGAGAAACTCGCGGATTTCAGCGCGCACACCATTTTGGGCGCTTTCACCTGTGTGGAATGCGGCCGCTGCTACGAGCATTGCCCCGCCCGCCAAACCGGCAAGCTGCTCGATCCGAAACAGCTCATGCTCGATTTGCGCGCGGGATTTCTCGCTGATTTTGAGCAAGTCGTCGTCGGTCCGGTCATCAAAGAAGAGATTCTATGGCAGTGCACCACCTGCGGCGCGTGCACTTATCAGTGTCCGGTGGGAATAGATCAGGTGGTTCCGATTCTCGAAATGCGCCGCGGACAGGTGTCCGCCGCCGAGTTTCCCGCCACCATGCGGCCGCTCTTCGACAATCTGGAAAAATCCGGCAACCCGTGGAAGTATCCCGCCGAGCAGGCAGAGACGTTCATCGCAGAGAACGGGCTGCCGCTCTTCCACGGCCATGACGTGCTCTTTTGGCTGGGCTGCATGGGCCGTTACGATTTCTACTATCAGAAAGTGACGCTGGCGATGGCGCGGATTCTGAACACCGCCGGTGTGCGCTGGGGGATTCTGAAGAACGAGAAATGCACCGGCGACGCCGCCCGCCGCGCGGGGAATGAACTCGTGTTTCAGACGCTGGCCGGGCACAATATCGCGCTCCTGAACGCTGCCGCGCCGCCGCTCATTCTGACGAGCTGTCCACACTGCCTGCGCACGCTGCAGGAATATCGCGATTTGGGATTGAACCCCGGAATCCGCATGGTTCATCATTCGGAATACATCGCCGGCCTCTTGCGGAGCGGACGGTTGAAGCCATCGGGAATCGCGGCAAACGAAGTGGTCTATCACGATGCCTGCTATCTCAGCCGCTACATCGGCGCGAGTCACGTTCACTATCCGCGCGAAGTGATTCGCGGAGCCGGCGCGACGATTGCGGAACCTTTACACCGGGCCGAGCATTCGTTCTGCTGCGGCGCGGGCGGAGCGCTGCTCTTCACGGAGGAAACGGTGGGCGAGCGCGTAAATCACCACCGTGTGAAAGAGCTTCTGGAGACCGGCTCCGCCGAGGTCAGCACGGCCTGTCCGTTCTGCCATCTCATGCTGCGCGATGGCCTGCGCGATTTGAATCAGGAGTCGGTGAAAGTTCGAGATATCGCCGAGCTGCTCGCCTCCGGCTTGCCCCAGCCGCCGGGAGAGACGGTCGCGTGATTGATCTGCACAACCACGTGCTGCCCGGTGTGGACGACGGCGCGCACGATCTGGAGATGGCGCTGCGCATGCTCGACATTGCCGCCGGTCAGGGAATTACGCACGTGGCTTGCACTCCGCACGCGAACGACCGCGCCAACGGGCAAACCGATCGGCTGTTTCAGTCGGCCTTTCTGGAATTGCAGGCGGCGGCGTCTGAGCGCGGACTTCCTGTGGAGCTTTCGTTGGCCAGCGAACTCATGCTGGGCGCGGACATCTTGCGTGTGCTGTCTCTGCCTTTCGCCACCTACCGGGGCCAGAAGAAATATTCTCTGATCGAGTTTCCGGTGGAGACTCCGTTCGAAATTGTTCTCAACGTGGTGAAGACGATGCGCCGCAGCGGGCCGCGACCGGTGCTCGCGCACTTCGAGCGTTTCTCGCGGGCGCAGCGCATCGCTGAACAGGTGAGGAGTCTGCGCAGCGAAGGAGCGATCATCTCTCTCGACGCGGGTTCTCTCGAAGGGCAGTTCGGCCCGGTGATGGAAAAGAGGAGCAAGCAACTTCTGGAATGGAACGTGGTGGACATCCTTGCCAGCGACGCGCACGACGATGCGGCGCACGGCTTCCGGCTTAAGGCGGGGCGCGAGGCGGCGGCGGCCATCATCGGTGCTGAATCGGCGGCGCGGCTCGTCCTCGACAATCCGCGGCGAGTGTGGGAAGGCTTGCCGTGGCCGCAAGAGAAGGATGAAGGATGAAGGATGAAGGATGAAGGATGAAGCCCGACCCCCTTCTTGATTCTCCCCCTGTTCACGGGGGGACAAAAGGGGGGAAAGCAGTTCGACATGACCATCGGCCCCTATAAGATTTCTCCCATCGAGACCGGCGATTTCCGTCTCGACGGCGGCAGCATGTTCGGCGTGGTGCCCAAAGTGCTGTGGAGCCGCACCAATCCCGCCGATGAGCAAAACCGCATCGCCATGACCATGCGTGTCCTGCTCATCGAAGGCGAGGGACGCAAAATCCTCGTGGACACCGGCCTCGGCCGCAAGGAGAAGGACAGCTTCCTCGAAATGTACGCGGTGGATTTTTCACGGAACACGCTGGAATCTTCTCTGTCGGCGCGGGGAGTCAGGCCGGAGGAGATTACCGACGTGATCCTGACGCATTTGCATTTCGATCACTGCGGCGGTGCCACGCGCATGGAAAGCGGCCAGGCGGCGCCCGTTTTCGCGAAAGCGCGGCACTACGTTCAAAGGCGGCAATTCGAGCACGCGTTGCAAGCCAGCGAGCGCGACCGCGCCAGTTTTCTTCCGCACAACTATCTGCCGCTGCGTGAGGCGGGAC
The DNA here is from genome assembly GCA_026394155.1 of bacterium. GTDB lineage: Bacteria > Electryoneota > RPQS01 > RPQS01 > RPQS01 > RPQS01. Next base: position 19,338 of record JAPKYT010000050.1, read on the forward strand.
TTCTCGATCTAGTGGACGGTGAGGTGGAGTTGTTCCCCGGGATACATGTGCTCGTAGCCGAGGGTCATACTCCCGCCATGCAGACCGTGAAGATTCAAGACGGAGATCAAGTGCTGTGGTTTGCGGCGGATTTGATTCCCATGAGCGCGCACGTGCCGCTGCCCTACATCATGGGCTACGATCTTCGCCCCCTGACTACGCTGGCCGAAAAAAAGCGCTGGCTGCCGCAAGCGCTGAGTGAAAAGTGGGTGATCGTTTACGAGCACGATCCGTTGGTGCCCGCCGGCCGCCTGACAGCAAACGAGCGCGGCCACATCGTGGCGGGAGAGAGCGTGCCCGCTTGAACGGTGACCATAGAATGTCTTCCCCGCGATCCCAAGAACTTCTGCAGCGACTGCACGATGAAGTGCTGGTCGGCGACGGCGCGACCGGCACCGCGCTCTACGCGCGTGGTTTTTCGTATCGCTCGTGCTTCGAGGAGCTGAACGAATCGCATCCGGAAGTGGTGGAGGCTCTGCACCGCGAGTACATCGCCGCCGGCGCGCAGCTCATCGAGACCAACACCTTCGGCGCCAACGCGCTCAGGCTTTCGGATTTCGGATTCGAGACGCGGGTGCGTGACATCAACCGAGCGGCCGCCCAGATCGCGAAGCGCGCGGCCGGCGAGAAAGTGTACGTGGCCGGTTCGGTGGGCCCGCTTAGCCGCATGCTGGAACCCATCGGCAAAATCTCGCTCGCCGAAGCGCGTGAGGCGTTTCGCGATCAGGCGCAAGGCTTGCTCGAAGGCGGCGTGGACGCGTTCATTGTGGAGACGATGTCGAGCCTTGCCGAAATCGGCGAAGCTCTGGCCGCTATTCGCGAGTTGTGCGACCTTCCGATCATCGCCTCCATGACTTTCACCGAGGACGGCAAGACGCTTGAAGGCGACAAACCCGGCGATGTCCGGCGCGTCCTGCTCGAACGCGGCGCGAGCGTCATCGGCGCGAATTGCTCGGTCGGTCCGCAACCCATGCTCGACGTGATGGAGCGCATGAGCGGCGAACTGCTGCTGGCCGCGCAACCCAACGCGGGACTGCCTCGCATGGTCGGCGGGCGGTACATCTATCTCACCTCGCCGCAGTACTTCGCCGAGTACGCCCTCAAGTTCGTGGCGGCGGGCGTCTCGCTGGTGGGCGGTTGCTGCGGGACGACGCCCGAGCACATTCGGGCCGTGGCCGAGGCCGTGCGCGGACGGAAACGCGGCCGAGTGCAAGTTTCGTTTGCGCGCGAGGTGGAAGAAGAGACTCCGCCCGCGCCTGTGCCTGTGGGCTTGCCGGTCGGCGATATGCGCGCTCTGCTGGGACGGAAGTTTCTGGTGTCGGTGGAGATTGATCCGCCGCGCGGCATCAATCCCGAGCCGATGGTTCACAGCGCGCGCCGGCTCAAGGCCGCCGGCGTCGACCTGATCAACGTGGCCGACTCGCCGCTGGCACGTTCGCGGCTGAGCGCGCTGGCCATGTCGCATCTCATCCGCGCCGAAACCGGCGCGGACGTGGTGCTGCACATGTCCTGCCGCGACCGCAACGCGCTGGCCCTGCAATCGGAACTTTTGGGTGCGCACGCGCTGGGCGTGCTCAACGTGCTCGCTGTGACTGGCGATCCTCCGGCGGTGGGCGATTATCCCTTCGCCAAGGCCGTGTTCGAACTCGACTCCATTGGTCTGTGCAAACTCGTGCGGCAGCTCAACTCGGCCAAGGATCTTACCGGCCGTGAAATGGAAGAGCCCACGCGCTTTCTTCTGGGCGTGGGCGTCAATCCGACGGCCAGTGATTTAAGTCTGGAATACGAGCGTTTCCGCAAGAAGCTCGATGCCGGCGCGCAGTTCGCCTTCACGCAGCCGCTCTTCGACCGGGGCACGCTCGACGAATTTCTCAGCCGCGTGGCGTCCTTCTGCCGTATTCCGATTTTCGTCGGCATTCTTCCGCTGCGCTCGGCCAAGCACGCGGACTACATTCACAACGAAATCCCCGACATGTTTGTTCCTGAATTCGTGCGCGACGCCATGCGGAAATCGGGCAGCGAAGGCGCGCGCGTCGGCGTGGAGATGGCACAGCGCTTCCTGCTTGAGGTCAAGTCTTTGGTGCAGGGCGCGTATCTGATGCCGCCCTTCAACAAGTTCGAGATGGCGGTGGACGTGATGAGCGTTCTTGCCGACCGCGAGCTGACCTGAAGGATGAAGGATGAACCCCGAAACCTGTCTTGTAGCGCCCAGCTTGCTGGGCTCTTCGTAGCCGCGCACGGCAGTGCGATGCTGCCCGCTGAGAAGAGACCCCCCTTAATCCCCCTATGGAACGGGGGGAGAGAAGCGTTCTTCCCCCGTTCGATGCACAACTGTCTCACTGTTGTGTGAATTGTCTCACGGACGAAGCATCTCTCGGACCGCTGTCATATTTCTTACTTCCGGCGGCCTCCCGGCCGCCCTCTACCGAGGCGGGCAGAGCCCGCCGCAAGTAGTGAGGGAAACGCACCATCTCCGAAGGCTCTCGAATTACTCGACATACATTAAGACAGTAGTGCCGTTCGATGGGGGAAGTTAGAAGGAGGTCGGAGACGGGGGGAGACCAGACACTTTACACGAAGGCCGCAATGCCCGTCAAATCCTCGCCGATGATGAGCGTGTGAATATCGTAGGTGCCTTCGTAGGTGTTCACCGATTCGAGATTATTCATGTGGCGGAAGGTGTGGTACTCGCTCGAGATTCCGTTTGCGCCCAAGATGTCGCGGCCCACGCGGGCGATTTCCAGCGCCGCGCCCACGTTGTTGCGCTTGGCCATGGACACGTGTTGCGCGCGCATGGTGCCCGCCGCCTTGAGCTGGCCCAAACGGTAAACAAGAAGCTGGCTCTTGGTGATTTCCGTCGCCATCCACACTAATTTGTTCTGCACGAGCTGGAATGAGGCGATGGGCTTGTCGAACTGAATGCGCGAGAGACTGTAGGTTAGCACTTCGTCGAACACGGCAGAGGCCGCACCCACGGCTCCCCACGCGATACCGTAGCGCGCCTGCGTCAGGCACGAGAGCGGCCCCTTCAATCCCTTCACGCCGGGCAGCAGGTTCTCCTTCGGAATCTCCACGTCCTGCAAAATGAGATCCGAGGTCACGCTCGCGCGCAGTGAAAACTTGTTCTTGATTTCGGGAGCGGAGAATCCTTCGCGGTTCGTTTCCACGATAAATCCGCGAATCTCGCCATCGAGTTTGGCCCAGACAATGGCCACGTCGGCGATAGTACCGTTGGTGATCCACGCTTTCGTGCCCGCGAGCACATAGTGCGAGCCTTTGTCCACGGCGCGCGTCAGCATGCCGCCGGGATTGGAGCCGAAATCCGGCTCCGTGAGACCGAAGCACCCGATTTTCTCGCCTTGCGCCAGCTTCGGCAGCCAATAGTCTTTCTGCGCGTCGGTTCCATAGGCGAGGATGGGATACATGACTAGCCCGGTCTGCACCGACACGAACGAGCGCATGCCCGAGTCGCCGCGTTCCAACTCCTGATTGATGAGGCCGTACGCAATCGGCCCCAAGCTCGCGCAACCGTATTTTTCCGGGTACGGCGCGCCCAGAAGGCCAAGCTCGGCGCAGCGCGGCACCAGCTCCAAAGGAAAGCGCGCGTCGCGGTTGCAATCGCGGATGATGGGCATGAGCTGATCAGCGACGAATTCGCGCACCGTCTGTTGCACCATGCGCTCTTCGTCGGTGAGCAGGCTGTTCATATCGTAATAGTCCAATGGCCGGTATGCCATAATGATCTCCTCAGGCTTTTCCGTGCTGCAAGATAGTAAATTCCGCGCAAACTTTCAACGGCTCATGGAGTCTAAGTCCGCGGTCGCCGCTTCACCTTTCGATCCGTTTCCGAAATCCTTCGACGCGCTGTTGGTGGCCAACGGTTCGCCGCCAACGCGGAAACTCTTGCGTGCGCTGGCCGGCCGCGCGTCCTGCGTGATCGCTCTCGACGGCGGGCTCGCGGCTCTCTTCCGCTGCGGGATTGTGCCCGATCACGTGGTGGGCGATTTCGATTCCGCGCCGGAGCGCCCCTTGCGTTGGGCCGTCAAGAACGGTGCGCAGCTTCATCGTCGCCCGTCGGCGGACAAGCCCGATTTTGCCAAGGGACTCGATCTCTGCAAGAAGCTGAAGTGCCGGCGCGTCGTGGCTCTGGGAATTGCCGGCGAGCGCCTGGATCACGTTCTGAGCGCGCTGCACTTTTCTCTCTCCGCGCGCGGATTGGATGTGACTCTGGCCACCAAGGAAATCGTGCTCTTTCCGCTGCGCGGGCGGGTGCGGCGGAGCCTGAATATTCCGCGCGGACACACGCTTTCGTGGTTCGGTTTTCCGGAAGCGCAGTCCTGCACTCTGGCGGGTGTGCGCTGGCCGTTCACTCGCCGCAGATTAGCCGCCGAGGGCTTTCACAGTCTCTCCAATGAGCCGAAGGCGAAGACGGTTCACCTGCAACAGCGAAGCGGACGTTCCCTGTTTGTCGTTTCCATTCGCCCGCAGAAGACCCCCTTCTGACTTCCCCCACAAAGTGGGGGAAGGAATCAAGTCTCCCCCCACTTCGTGGGGGGACAAAAGGGGGGAGTTCTTCGCCGGGTCCTGCCTGCGCGCGTGCCCGGAGTCGGAAAACGTTCGCTCGAAACAGCTTTTTCCCAAGCGGGGCACGTGCAGACACGTGCCGCCGCGAAGAAATGCATGTGAGGTTCACGTGATTCATCGCCCTCTGATCCTGATTATTCTCGTGTCATGGTTGTGCACGGCCGCTGCCGCGCAGCCCTCATTCCCGTCCGCGGAAGTGGATTCCGCCTTGCGTTGCCTTGGATTGCGGTCCGCAGATTTCATCTCGGATCGCATTTGGGCGGACGACGACACGTTTCTGCTGCCCAAAATCCGCGAGGCCTTGCAGAGTCCGCAGCAGGCCTATGGTGTAAC
>JAPKYT010000009.1 GCA_026394155.1 bacterium
CCATGGCGGAAGGCAGACCCGTGGACGGCCACGCTCCCGGTGTGGGCGGGCGCTGGCTCAACGCCTATGCCGCCGCCGGAATCGGCACCGATCACGAAAGCAGTTCCTTCGAGGAGGCGCGCGACAAACTGCGCCGGGGCATGGCCGTGCTCATTCGCGAGGGTTCCACGGCCCGCAACCTCGAGGCGCTTCTCCCGCTCGTTACCCCCGCCACCGCTCAGCGCTTCGCTTTCGTCTCCGATGACCGCCACGCCGACGATCTGATCCGCGAAGGACACATGAACGCCACGCTGGCCAAGGCCGTGGCGCGCGGGTTGGATCCCGTCTTGGCGGTGTGTATGGCCACAGCAAACACGGCAGCGATTTTCGGCCGTCGCGATATTGGCGCCATCGCTCCCGGTCGCCGCGCCAATCTGGTGGAGTTGGAAAACTTGCAGTCGTTTCGGCCTTTGCGCGTGTGGCGCGAGGGGCGACTCGTCGCCGAGGAAGGAAAGCTCGTAGCTGAAGTGTGCGAAGTCCCCGCCGACGGAGTTCGCGGCACAGTGATAATCCGCAAGATTTCGGCCGACGATCTGAGCGTTGCCGCCACTTCCGCAGCCGTCCACGTTATTGATCTCGTTCCCGACCAGATCGTCACCGCCCGATCCACCGCCAAGCTGCCGGTGGTGAACGGTGCGTGGCAAGCCGACGCGACACAGGATATCGCCAAGTTGGTGGTCGTCGAGCGCCACGGCCGCGGTGGCGGCATCGGCAAGGGCTTCGTGCGCGGATTCGGTTTGAAACGCGGCGCGCTCGCTTCCACGGTCGCTCACGATTCACACAATCTCATCTGCGCCGGAATGTGCGACAGTGATATGCTGCTGGCCGTTCGCGCTCTGGCTGAGGGCGGGGGAGGACTGGTTGTCGTGGCCGACGGCCGCGTGCTGGCTCAACTCTCGCTGCCCATCGCCGGCCTGATGTCGGATCGCCCGGCGGCGGACGTCGTGCGCGGCGTCGAGTCGCTGCACCGGACGGCGCGCTCGCTCGGCTGCCCGCTTTCCGCGCCCTTCATGGCTCTTTCCTTTCTGGCCTTGCCCGTGATTCCGCATCTCAAGCTCACCGATCGCGGCCTCATTGACGTGGATCAGTTCAAGCCCATTGAACTCGCCGCTTCATGACCGACGACACCTTGCGCGAAACACTACGAGCGAATTTGCTCCGGCTGTGGATGTGGCGGGCCGAAAGTGTCGGCGCGTCCGCGGCCAAGAGGAAACGGCTGCAACGTGCGCTGCGCTCTTTGCTGGTTTGGCCCCTTGTCTCGCACGGGGGGCTTCGCTTCTCCGATACGCTTCCCGAGGCCCGGCTCGTCACTGAGTTTTTTCCCGAGGGACCGCCGGGCCTTGCGCATGACCGTGAACTGGCGAGTGTGACGTTGCTCCCCGATCACGTGGCCCTGGCCGCGTCGCTCATTGTGGGCGATTCGCCGGCCATTTGCGCCGCCAAGGAAATCGCGCTGCGTCTCGCTCCCACCGCCGTTCCGGTTCTCATCACCGGCGAGACCGGCACCGGAAAGGAACTCTTTGCCCAGCTTATTCACCGCGCCTCGCACGTCAGTTCCGGCCCCTTCGTGAGCGTGAACTGCGCGGCCGTGCCCGAACCTCTCCTGCATGCGGAGCTTTTCGGCTACGAAGCGGGAGCGTTCACCGGCGCGGCGCCGCACGGCCGGCAGGGCAAAATGGAAGCCGCTCGCAACGGCACCCTTTTTCTCGACGAGGTCGGCGATCTCTCCAGCGCGGGGCAAGCGGCCCTGCTGCGTTTTCTCGACAGCGGCGAGATCCAAAAGATCGGTCGCTCCCGGCCGACTCACGTCCGCGCGCGCCTGATTTGCGCTACCCACTGCGATCTGACCGCGAATGTGGCGGAGGATCGTTTCCGCCCCGACCTCTTCTATCGCATCGCTCTGGTATCGGTGCCCGTTCCGCCGCTGCGCGAACGGCGGGATGATCTTTCCCTGCTGGTCTCGCATTTCTTGCGCGCCTTCCGTCTGCGCTATCGCCGGGACCACCCGGAAACGGTCTCCCCGGATGCCCTGCGCCGGCTGAAATCGCATAGCTGGCCCGGCAACGTCCGCGAACTCATCTTTACTCTCGAACGGGCTTTCCTCCTCTGTCGCGAGCCGCAAATCACTGCCGCCCATCTGTCTTTGGGTGAGACGACTCGCATGGCCCGCTCGACCAGCCTTGAAGCGGCCATTATCGAGCGGCTGAGTCTGGCGCGGCCGGTGCTCTTTCGCGACCGCAAGCGCTGGGCGTCCTATTTGGTGCGGCATGTAGACCGTGATCTGGTCACCGGCGACGTGGCGCGCGAGTTTGAACTCTCGGAAGCCTCCGTCCGCATTCGCCTCGCCGCGCTGGTACAATTGGGTGTGCTTTCGGCCCGCGGCGTGAAGAAGGGGCGGAAGTATCGCCTCTGCCTGCCGGTTGATCAGCAGTAGCCAACCCCGCTCGATTTTCCCTCTCAAATTTCGCCCTCGACCTCCGCCGAGGCATGCGTCTCGCGTGCCCGGAATCTTCCGCGGGGCAGGCGGGAAGCCTGTCGCCGCGACTTGGACGGCGCAAGCCGCTTGCTTTTCCCTCTCAAATTTCGCATAATAAAAGGTTAGGTGAATTCCTTCCCTTCTTCCCGCGTGACCGAGAGAGTTTTTTTCCGGCTGCGCCTCTCGTGTTCTAATTAGCTGAAAATAAAGACATTGCCTCCGATTTCTCCACGCACATTCCGCGGAACCCGCGACTTTCTGCCGTCTGAGCTGCTGGCCCGCCGGCGCATAGTGGAGACCATAGAGGAGGCGTTCCGGCGCTACGGCTTCCAGCCCCTCGAGACTCCGGCTATCGAGTATCTGGAAATCCTCACCGGCAAGTCCGAGGAGAATGACAAGCTCATCTATGAGATTAAGCGGGCGCGCGGCGAAGAGGAGGAATCTGCCGAATCCGCCATCGCTCTGCGCTATGACTTGACCGTTCCCCTCGCGCGCGTGGTGGCTCAGCACGCCGAGCTGCCGCGTCCTTTCAAGCGCTATCAGATTCAGCCGGTTTGGCGGGCGGATCGTCCGCAGCCAAAGCAAGGCCGCTTCCGTGAGTTTGTGCAGTGCGACGCCGACATCGTCGGCACGGATTCGCTCCTCGCCGACGCGGA
>JAPKYT010000115.1 GCA_026394155.1 bacterium
GACAGCACTTCCTGAACCACCCGCAGCTTGAACTCCGGGGTAAACACCCGACGCTGACGTGCCATGAAAAGCTCCTTTCCGGCCCGCCAACAATGTACGAAATCCACCCCCTAACTGTCCAGCCTCAAGGGTTCAGTCCAATTTGTTGAACACCATAGTTATGACTGAGGGGTATTCTCGATTGCGGGGATCCTTAACAACATGTGTATTTGTAACCAGAAACACTTGCCAATAATGTTCTGACAAAGAACGCTGCACCAGGAATCCACTTCCTTGACCACTGCTAATGATCAGAGCCGTAGCAAGCATGAGTGAATCAATTAGCGAAAACAACATTGTGTCTCCTCTTATCCGCCGAGCAGGGTTTCCAAACCCTGCCGGAATCTGTCACGACGGTCGGAGACCGCCGGTAGTTTTTTTACGCCATTGCCGGTCGGGAGACCGACAACGGCGAGAACGAACCCCCCCCTTTTATCCCCCCGCTAAAGCAGGGGGAAACGCAGATTCCGGGCACGCGGGGACGCACAATAAAAGCTGAAACCTGAAAGCGGAAAGCTGAAAGAAGACGGATGTTTTCAAGTCTCAAGTTTCAGGTTTCAAGCTTTCGGGATTCATCCCTCCGCCCTCATCCCTCACTTCAGCTCCACCACCGTGCTGCCGAAGTCGTCGCTGTTGCGGCCGCCGTCGTGGTAGCCTTTCACCAAAGGATGCGAATCGAGAAAGGCGCGCACTTTGACGCGCAGTGCGCCGGTGCCCTTGCCGTGAATGAGCGTGATGAGTTTCAGATTCGCTTCCGCGGCGGCGGCCAGATGGCTGTCAATCAAAGGCAGCGCTTCGTCGCCGTATTTGCCGCGCAAGTCGAGCTGATCGGAGACGTGCTCGGTCTGCAATTCGAATTTCATGTCCACGCGCCGCGAGCGCTTTTCCTCCGGCGGAGCAGCGAAAAGTTTGGCCGCATCAATGCACAATCGCGCACCGCCGATTTCCACCTCAACGCGCTTACCTCCTTTTTGCACGGCCACCACCGTGCCCGCGCCTTCGACGTTCTCCACTTCCACGCGGTCGCCCACATTCACGCGCGTAAGCGGCGTGCGCTTGGGCGCGGGTTCCAGAATCTGCTCAGCTTCGCGGCGCGTTTTCTCCACGTTCTCGCGGATTTCGCTGATGGTTTCGCGCGCCTGTTTCACCGTTTCGCGACTGGCTTTTTCCTTTTTCATGTCGCGAATGATCGTATCCATGTCGCGGCTCGTTTTGTCGAGCATGGCGTCGGCCTCGGCGGCAGCTTTCGCTTTGGTTTCAGCCTGAACCCTCGCGAGCTGCTTGGTGCGCTCGGCATAGAGCTTTTGCAGCGCGGCGTACTCTGTGAGCTTGAGATCGCTCTCGCGCCGCAGCTTTTCGTAGTGCTCGATCTTGCGCGAAAGTTCGCTCACCAGTTCCTCGAGTCCCAGGAGTCCCTTGCCCACGAAGTCGCGCGCGGTCTTGAGAAGTTCCTTGGGAAATCCCACGCGTTCGGCGATCTCCAAAGCGTAGCTTGATCCGGGAATGCCCGGGCGAAACGCGTAGGTGGGTTTGAGACTCGTTTCATCGAAAGCCATCGAACCGTTTTCGATGCCCTCGGTTTCGTGGGCGAAAGCTTTCAGCGCGCCGTGATGGGTGGTGACCAGCGTGACCGCCTGCTGCTCCACAAGTTTCAGCAAGACCGTTTGCGCCAGAGCCGCTCCCAGCGCGGGATCGGTGGATGCGCCGATTTCGTCAATGAGAATCAGTTTAGAGGCGCTTTCGTCGGCGATCATTTCCGACAACTTGGCCACGTGCGCGGTGAAGGTGGAGAGATCGCTTTCGATGGACTGCGCATCGCCGATGTCGGCGTGAATTCCGGCGAAGAACGGCAGCTCGCTGCCCGGCGCGACCGGAAGGAAGAGTCCCGCAGCGGCCATGACCGAGAAAAGCCCGACCGTTTTGAGCACCACCGTTTTGCCGCCCGCATTGGGGCCGGAAATCACCAGTGCGTGCAGCGGCGGCAGCATCTCGAGATCGAGCACCACCACCTGATCTTTGAGCCGCTCGAGGAGCAGCGGATGCCGTCCGCGCAGCAGGCGGATGCGGCCGCGGTCGCTGAGAATCGGCTCGGCTGCGTTCCATCTCAGCGCCAATCGCGCGCGGGCATAATACTCGTCGAACTCGGCCAGAGCTTCGAGCGTGCGCGTGAAATCTTCCAAGCGCTCGTGCACCGCGGCGGTGAGATCGAGCAAAATGCGGTGGATCTCGCGCTTCTCTTCGTTCTCAAGCTGGCGCAGCCGGTTCGAAAGTTCCAGTGTTTCCACCGGCTCCATGAAAACCGTCGCGCCGGAAGCGGATTGATCCACGATCACGCCCTGCACGCGCGAGCGCATGCTGTCGCGCACCGGCAGCACGAAACGTCCCTCGCGATAGCTCACCACCGCGTCCTGCAAGACCCCGCTCTCGCTCCAGCGATGGAGAATGCCGTTGAGCTTGTCCTCTAACGCGCGCGTCTCGCCGCGAACGGCCTGCCGGATGCGCTTCAGTTCCGGCGAGGCTTCGTCGCGAATCATCCCCTCGCGCTCGATGGCACGGGTGATGCGCTTGGCCACGTCATGCAGATCGGCCACGCCCCCGGCCATGTCAAAGAGCAGCGGCAGCGTCTGCTTGCGCTTGAGAAGGAATGTGCGTATCTCCACCGCCGTTTCCGCCGTTTCCGCCAGACGCAAAAGATCGAGCGGATCGAGGGCCGCGCCCGCCACCGCCGCCTGCACCAAAGGCTCGCGCACATCGCCAAGGCCGTGAATGGGAAACTCGCCCGAGGTTTGCACGCGGATCATCTCGGCGGTGCGCATCAGGCAGCGCTCGGCCTCGCCCGCGGTCTCGAAGGGCATGAGCGCAAAAAGCCGCTCGCTTCCCAAAGGCGAGGCGGCCAAATCCGCGGCGATCTTGCGCACGCGGTCGAATTCCAGAGCAGATAGCGTCTTGTCCGAGATCATGCAGCCGTCTGAGAACGTGGAGAGTGTTGTTCCCCCCTACTTCAGTAGGGGGGTAAGGGGGGTCTGGTCATTCTAAGATCGAGTCTTTAGTAAGCACGAAGATGTTCTCGTTGCGCCACGAGCGGCTGGCGATCAGGCGCAACGGCGCGGTGGCGCGCAATCGCTCCAGAAAGTCGTTGAAGCCGCGGCGCGTCCAGCAGTGGAAGTGAATGCTGTAGGTCATGGCCTGCAATTCGCGGGCGCGCCGCACTGCGTCCTCGCCCGTCAGCCCGTCCACCATCTCGGCCCATTCACGATAGTGCCCTTCACGCGAGCGCAAGGGGCCCTGCTCGTGATCGGCCTGGAGATGATCCCACGTGGTTTCGCGGCGATTCCGGTCGAAGGTGTGCTGCATATCGGGAACCGCCATGAAGATTTTGCCGCCGGCTTTCAGCGTGCGCGCGAAGGTGGTCAGCGCGGTGATGGGGTCTTCGCAGTGCTCCACAACGTGGTTGGCGACGAGAAAATCCAGCGCGCCATCGGCGATACAAGACAAGGTCTCGCCGTCAGCCACCAGCGAGACATGAAGCCGGCGATGAGAAAGCTCGGGATAATGCTGGCGAAGTTTGGACGGCGGGAAACGGTCCAGATAGAAAACCGTGGCGCACGCGGGCAGCGTGAGCGGCCGGTCGAGCGCACCGATCTCGAGACCGATTCCCCGCAGATGCCGCCGCGCCAGTTGATAGCGGCGATCCAAGAATCGCCGCGCCAGCCGTTTCAACGCGGGTGATTTACGGACGAGATTTTTGAGCGGCGCGAGGAGGATCATGGCGCGCTATCGGCTCGCACGGACACAGCATGCTGTGTCCCTACAACACATTCCGCGATTCATCCCTCATCCCTCCGCCCTCATCCCTGGTCTCGACCCACGGGCGTTGGGAGGCCGGCTCCCAGTGCAGAAGGTCGTAGGCTTGATGTCGGCCCCAGATGACGATTTGTGAGCGCGAGACGAAGCGCCGCGCCGGATTGTTCGGGCTCAAGAGCCCGGTGGCCGCCACCAGAACGGCGATGAGAATGGCACCCTTGAGCGCCCCCGCGGCCACACCTAACACACGGTCAGGCCATTTGAGGGCCGTCTGGTGCAGGCGGTCGCGCAGGAACTTGCCGATGGCCGCGAAACCGAGATAGATGATGAGGAAGAAAACGAGAAAAGCCAAGGCTGCGCCCCACTGCCGCGACCATCCGATGGGCAGGAGCCGCATCACCAGATCGAGCAGATCGGCGCGGTAGTAGTAGGTGAGAGCGAAACCGAGGACGAGTCCGCCGGCGGTGAGAACTTCCCATACGAAACCGCGCCTCAGTCCGCCGATGGCGAAGAGGATGAGGAAAAGAATGATGATGATGTCGGCCGGAGTCATGGGCGTGGCTCGCGAATGGGGTGAGGCGGTTGGCATCCGCCGGGATGGGAAGGCAAAATACGAATCATGCGGCCCTTTCGCAAGGGAAGGCGCGCCAAAGAAAACCGCCCGACCGGAACCGGTCAGGCGGCAGCTGGAAAAGCTCGGAACAAGGGTCGGTTCAGCGGTTCTCCAGATAGCGCATCTTGCGCAGTTTGCGGCGGGCGACATTCTCCATGCGCTTGCGGATTTCCGAGGGCTTTTCATAGCGCTGCCGCCGGCGAATTTCAGCCATCAGCCCGGACTTCTCGCAGCTTTTGGTGAAGCGGCGGAAGGCGCGGTCAAACGGCTCGTTTTCGCGGACCTTAACGAAAGGCAATATCCTGTTCACCTCCTTCCTCTGCCATTTACGGACTGGATTCTCGAACACCTCAATTTAGCAAAGAAACGTCACAAAATCAACCGCAGAGCACACCTCGCGTTGGGTGTATTTTATGGACTTAAAGAACGAGGGACGCACCTCGGTGCATCCCTCGTCTCTCAGAAAAGCCCAGTGCTCGAGATGTGCGTTACGGCGTGTCGTACACGATCACATAGTTCTTGTAGGTGTCGGTCGTGGACATGGGCACAGTCGCGGTCGCCGGGCCGGGCGGGAAGTACATCGGCAACAGCTCCGGCGTCCATCCCGATTCGTGGCGCGGATCACCGTGGTTATTCTTGTTGGTCGTGCTGTAGATGAAGTAGGTCCCTTCCTCGGGGCAAGTCCAGGCAAGAATGATCGGATCGAGGTAACTGACGACCGCGATCACCAGATCGTCAATGGGATGCGGGATGAGAATCGGGAACGAGTAGTCTTCCACCTCGCCCAGCACCCAGTCAATGTCATAGGTGCCCCAGCCGTTGGAAACACCGCCGCCCCAGTAGCCGCCGTAGCCGAAGCGGCCCGCCGCGAGGCTGTTCAGACGAAAGCGCATGATGGTCGGCCTAATGCCCGTGCCCACACCCGGCTTGCAGAACACGAACTGATTCGCTCCTGCGGCCACCACAAAGTCCTGAATCACCCACTCGCTGCAATTCAGCGAGTCATCCTCAAACGTTGCCGGACCGTCGTCAAAGTCCCCGTCGCTGTTGCCGTCTATCCAGGCGGTGAGATAGAGGGCCTCGCCGCCGTAGTGCGCGCCCATCGTCACGGTTACATTGACCGTACAGGATTGCGCCACGTTCCATGGCAAGTGGAGGAAGGTCACGCCATCGTCGCTGTTGTCCAGATTCAGGATGCGCGGCTTCACTTCAGCGGTGACCAACGGACCCAGCCACGCTTTGTCGGTCAGCGGATGCGCCGGCCCGCAGGACTCGACGTCAATGGTCGGATAGTCCTCGCCCAAGTCTCCGTAATCGAAATTCGGGCAGACCATCAGGATCTCTTCCAGCTCCGTATGCACCGGCAGACCGGGAACATAGTCTCCGGTGACTCCCGTCAGCGTATCGTTGGGGTTCAGTCCTTCGAAGTTCTCCCACGTGCTGTCCGGCCAGTAGTCGCCGTAGCCGTTGGGGGAGATGATGCCGCCGGGCGAACCGGAGGCGCCGACAGAGTAATAGTCGTGCGAGACGTTGCCCGCGTCGTTATGGACGCCCGCGGCGTGGAGCCCATGTACGTGGTTCATGATCCACCCGTCCCAAATCGCTCCGGGCATGCCGGGAGGGGGTTCGGCGTTGTCCACGCAATTATCGGAGAACGAGATTTGCTGCGCGCCCGGAGTCTTGTCCGCCCCGGCCACCGTCAGCCAGTGGCCGCCGAAGCGCACCCACTCCCCGCCGGCATGCATTTGCCAGAATCCCAATAGGGCCATCTGATTCTGGCTGCTGTCCACCTGCGCCCAAATCTCATCGAGTGTCGGGCGAGATTTGATCGTCACCACGTAGTGCCCCCAGAGATTCACTGCCGGCATAGCCAGCCAGTTCTGAATCATGATCTTGAGCTGATTGCCGGTCATACCCCCCGGCGGAATAGGGCCGAAGGCCCCACCCAGAGCGGTGATCCACGGAATCACATTCGCCGGACGATGATCGTCCCAAGCCGCGCCGGCGATGCTGTAAACCAGCGGATAGTTGTCTTTGACGGTCGGTGGCCGCACCTGTGGACCCGGCGGTACCAACTTGCACTTGATCATCTCGAACTTCGAGTCGTACCACCACAGACAGTTGGCGGTCGCCACCACTCCACACCAGTTCCACTTCGGCGGATTGGCGGTGGAGTCCCTCCAGGCGTCCTGCTTTTGGCAGAAATCCGGCATTCCATCATACGTGTACTGAGTGATGGTGTCTCCGGGCAACTTATGGTTGCAGTAATCTATCCAGCCGTTCTTCACCACCCATTGCGCCTGAGCCGGCAAAGCGCACAGCGCCAGCCCGACGACCAAGATCATGAACCATCGAAACATGTCTCCTCCTTGCGGACTCACCGCGACAGCGTTTGCGTCTTCAGACAAATACAAGACTTGAAGTCATCTCCAGAAAATTAGTGGGAAAAGGTGTTCCCTGAGGCACGTGTCCCCGGCTCGGCGCACCTGTCGGTGTTTGCGTCTTGCGCACTCCGGCTTCATCGTTCATCATTCATCATTCATCGTTTCACGGACGCAGCGCCTTCGCCGCATAAGCGGCCTCCACCTGTCTGCCGCCTGCGTCAACACTCAGCAGAAGATGCCGAAATGGACACAGGCGCGAAATCGCTCTGACGATCTTCCCCAATACAACGTAATGCCATTGCCCCGTCACAGTCAATACTATTTCACAAGCCGTCAAAATAATGGATAGGCTGTCACATTGTGGAACTTGAGGTATATTATCCCGATTGGCGGGATGATAAGTGGTATTGTGTGAAAAAATGCACATGGCTGAGACGCACGCACTGCGCCGAATTCGCTGCATGCCTCTTCGGGCGGAACTCCGCGCAACGTGGCAACGTGTAAGGGACAATAAGACTTGTTTAGTCGCATTCGAAATTCGCAGGAGCGCCCCCCATGCCCTTCACCCCCAAGGATTTCGGTCCCGGCATTCTGGAACTGGACGGCATTTCCAAAAAGACCGTCGAAGAGCACCTGAAGCTCTATGTCGCATACGTCAACAAATCCAATGAAATCATGGACAAGCTGGCCAAGGTGGATTTGTCCACGGCCAATCAGGTTTTCAGCGATGTGCGGGCATTGAAGGTGGAGCTGAGTTTTGCCATCGGAGGCATGCAGAGCCACGAGATTTACTTCAGCCATCTGAAGCGGGGCGGCGGCGAGCCGTCGGGCGAACTCAAGAGGCAAATCGAGAAAGACTTCGGCAGCGTCGAGAATTTCCTCAAAGACCTGAAGGCTTCGGGTCTCTCGGGCCGCGGCTGGGCGTGGACCGTGTGGTTCCCGGCGGCGGGCCGGCTTGTGAACTGGGTGGGAGACTCGCAGAACACCTATCTGTCCTGGGATCTCAAGCCGATTCTGGCCTTGGACGTGTACGAGCACGCGTACTTTCTGGACTACACGGTGAATCGCGGCGCCTACATTGATGCGTTCTTCAAGAATCTCGATTGGGCCAGGATCGGCGCGGACTACGAAAAGGCAAGAAAGTAGCACGCTTCGCGGCGGGGATCTCCTCTCCTCGCGCGAAGTCCCAACGTGTGAAAAAAACGAAGCGGCGCCCGGCGGGGGCGCCGCTTGGTGTTTTCGGTCGGCGACCACGGGGAGCCGCCCCTACACTTCGCGTCCTTGTTCGTCCGCGGATCGGCAGTGGCGACGGTTCCTCCCGGCGCCGAGTCTCCCGTTCCGAACGGATTGGAGATCCGCCTTGGCGATACCCACTTCCAACCGGCACATCAGAGAGTCCTTGATTATCACGGAGCGATTCACTATGATTGTCCAGACTTCGGCAGCTTCACTCTATCAGCCTGACTAAGCACTCCAAAGGAGGGCGATCATGCGATGCACATGGCTTCCGCCGGTCATCGTGGCCTGTATGGTGATCGGACTGACCACCCATGCGAAGGCTTGGGACGGTGAACGGAAAGGGTTTGTCTTGGGAATCGGCTTGGGCCCCGGCTACACGACCTTCAAACAGAAGTTCGGCAGTTACGAACGCGATCGCGAGAACAAAGGGGCGTTGGTCACGGATTTCAAGATCGGTTACGCTCCCACCAATCAGCTCGCCCTATACTGGATGAGCAAGGTGTCTTGGTTTTCCATGACCTATGGCCTCGACGATAAGGTAACGACCACCGCCGGGACGGCCGGGCTGGGAGCATCCTACTACGTGCAGCCGCGGGCACCCAGCGCGTTCGTCTGCGGCGGAATCGGGTACTCTACATGGTCGTGGCCCTTTGAAGAAGACGCCGAATCGTGGATGGGTCTCGGCCTGACCGCCGGCGGCGGTTACGAGTTCGCTCGCTACTGGAACGTGGAGGGCAACCTGATTTGGGGCAACCCGTCCAAGGATGGCTGCGAAACCGACTTCGTAACCTTCAAGGTGACGGTGAACGTGCTGGGCTATTAGCGCCGCGTTCAGGGCGCCCCGCGTGATCCGCGCGGCCACGCAACAACTTCAGCGTTCCCAATAAGTAGCCGCGATCGGAAAGAGGAGATGTCGCAATGCAGGCCGTGCGGGATAGCCATGTCCCGCACGGCTGCTTGTTCTCTGCTCGTGGGCAGAGTACCTGCGGCGTGCGCCGCTTGCACGTTGATTATTTGCACAATATGAGGTATTTTGGAACTGGATCGGGAGGTCTCTCCGGTGCCCGTGGATGCTTCGCGTTTCCAAGTCGAGTTTCGCCCCGCCGAGACCGGCGACATCAAAGCCATTGTCTCTCTCTGCCGCGAGCTGAACGAACACGACGGCACGCCCTTTCACGAAGCGCGTCACCGCCCGGCGATTGCCGAACTCATCGCACATCCCGAATGGGGCCGCATTTTTCTGATCGAGACCGGGGATGAAGTGGCGGGCTATGCCGTGCTCGCGCTCGGTTTCAGTCTCGAATTCGGCGGGCGCGATGCGTTCTTAGATGAGCTCTTCGTGCGTGCGCCCTTTCGCAAACGCGGAATCGGCGCGGAAGCGATAGACTACATTAGCAAGGTTGCGCAATCTCTCGGCGTGCGCGCGCTGCATCTTGAAGTCGCGCGCGCCAACATATCTGCGCAGGAGTTCTACCGCAAGCACGGGTTCAGGGATCACAGCAGATACTTGATGACAAAGTGGCTGTAACGGGAGCATTTCTTGAGTTTGGAACAGGTGTCTCTTGATCGCCGTATGTTGTTACAAAATATTAACATCCAAAAAATCAGCACTTTTTTGACATTTTTTACAGATTGCCAAAGTTATTATATGTTCTTGTAATTATATACCAAAGGAGATGTAAGAAGTGGATATCTCTCGCTTCACCCAACAGTCACCCGGACAGATTGTGCATGCCTCGCAAGCCAATCTGGGTGACTATGACGCATTTATCCCCGAACAACCACCGCCAGAGATCACGCCTACCAGCACATTAATGGCAAAGTACGGGGACGCTTCAGCCGCACTACAAGAAGTATCCGTATTGGGTCGCTTTCTTCCCAATCCGGATCTTCTAATTGTTCCTTACATGCGAAAGGAGGCTGAACTAAGTTCGCGAATTGAAGGCACCCAAACCACACTTGCGGATCTGTATCTGTTTGAGATGGACCAACCCGTTGAGGCACCCGGTGACGATGTTCGCGAGGTCATGAATCATGTCACGGCGCTCAATCACGGTCTCAAGAGCAAATTACCAATTTCTATTCGGCTTGTTTCCGAACTGCACAGTCTGCTGCTACATTCCGTTCGCGGCAAGGATGAACGCCCTGGAGAATTTCGTCGTTCGCAAGCATACATTGCTCCAACTCGCCAAACTCCAATTCGGGAGGCAACATACGTCCCCCCACCGCCGCATGAAATTGATAAGCTCATGGCACAATGGGAAAAGTTTGCGAATTCCGAGAACGAGAATGTCGCGTCTTTGCCTTTGATGCGCACGGCGATCGCTCACTATTTTTTCGAAGCGATACATCCATTCGGTGACGGCAACGGCCGACTGGGGCGGCTCTTGATTATTCTCATGCTTCAGCGCTTAGGGTTGCTGCAAACCCCCATGCTATATCTGAGCGCCTATTTCGAGCGCCATAGGGAGGAGTACTACGCCCGTCTTCAGTCTATAAGCGAGAGAGGTGAATGGGATGCTTGGCTCCTCTTCTTCATGGATGGAATCGTTGTGCAGTGCCGAGATGCGGTTGATAGAAGTTATCAGATTCTCGATCTCATGAAGGATTATCGGTTACGACTATCCGGTGTACGCAGCGAGAGATTGCTTCGCCTGCTGGACTTGGTGTTTGAACGACCCTATTTGCGCACATCAGACATTGCATCGCAGCTCGGCGTTTCACCTCAGTCAGCCATAAACTACACGAAGCATTTCATCAAAATCGGGATTTTGCGAGAACTGACAGGGCATTACTCGCACCGACTTTACCGCGCAGATGAGCTTTGGCAGCTGCTGAAAGACTGAGAATGTTCGTGCCAAATAAGCACTACCCCCGGCTGCCCGGCCGGGCATGATCGGATGCCGAAAGGCTCCCGAATCGAACCGAAACAAGAAACCGCCAAAGACCGTTCATAGCAAAACAGAGATCCCGTCTGCATTTTCCATAACCCGAGGAGAAACCATGAAAACCTCCATCATCCTTTTGATGTCCGTCATTCTGTTCATGGCGGTGCCGGTGTCCGCACAGTTCACGCTCACGCAGGCGAGCTTTCCCACCACCGGCGGCCACAATGTGGGCGAGGCCGTAAGTCCGGCGACTTTTAACGTGGGCCTGTCCGGGGCCAATCGAACCTGGACATTCGACGACTACGAGTGGGAAAGTGTCATGCGCGAGGAGTTAGTGGACGCGGCCACAACCCCCTACGCCGGCAGTTTTCCGACCACCAACCGGTGCCTGATGATGACGGGCGACTTCACGACCGTCTACACCTATTTTCGGATGGCCGCCGACGGACTCTATCTGCTTGGTACGGCCAGCTCGGAGATGGTGATGGTCGCATCCAGCGAGGCGCGCATGATCCCCTTTCCGTGCACCTACCAGACCAACTGGACTTCCGTTTGGCGCGTCAGCTTCACCGGCTTTTCGATTACGGATTCCGCGTTGAACACGGTGGACGGCTGGGGCACGCTCGCCACGACCTACGGGAACAATTCCACCCTGCGCCTCTTCTCCCACACTTGGAATATCCAGCAGTACCCGGTTATCCCACCCATTATAACGGAGAACGTGAGCTACACTTGGCTCAGTTCGCAGGGTGAGCAGATGTTGGTCGTCACCTCGGAAGACGGTGTGACCGTTCCCAACTTTAGCTCGGGAACCTTGGACATGGCGGGTCTGCCGCAGGCGGTGGAGCCGGTGCGAGGGCCGGTGGCTCAGAACTTTGCCGTCGGGCAAAACTATCCGAATCCGTTCAATCCGACGACCGCCCTGCCGCTGGACATGGCGCATAACGGCCGGGTGACGCTCGACATCTATGACGAAACGGGCCGGCTCGTAACCCACCAAGACTATGAGTTGACGGTGGGACGTCACGATCTCGCCATTAACGGCGCAGATTGGGCGACCGGAGCCTATTTCGCCCGCGTCATGGCCGCCGCGCAGGCGCAAACAGTGAAAATGCAACTGGTGAAGTGACGGGCGAAGCCTGTCATCCTGAACCCCCCAAGTCTTCGCCGGGGGGTGAAGGATCACTGAAAGTCGAGTTCGGATACTCTGAGTGATCCTTCAGGCCGCAAGACAAAGAAGAGCGGCCTTCAGGATGACATAGTCAGGTTCCCGAATCGCCGCGAGGGGTGCCCTCACCCCTCGCGTTCATCCCGAATGCCCGAATCTTCCAACTCCATTCCCGCTTTCCTGCGCGATCTCCATGAGCACGCAGGGCCGGTGCTGCGCTATCGCATTCAGCGCGACGTTCTGGGCCGCGACCTGTCGCACATCGCCGTCGTGCAGATGGCGAAAGACGTGGCCGCTCTGCCGCGCGCGCAGGAACTTCTGTTAGCGCAACAGGCCAACGGCGCGTGGGGGAATTTCGTGCAGACGTTCGAGACTTTTCAGCGATTATGCGAACTGGGTCTGGAAAAGCATGATGCCATCACGCGCTGCCGCGACGAAGTGCTCTTTCCCACACTCTTGCGCGTGGACGCGCTCTGGGAACTCGAAAGCATGGCGCAGACGGAAGCCGAGCACAGGGCCGCGCGGCAGGCGGTGCGCGACATGAGCCTGCATTTGCTCTGTCGCTCGCGCCGCGAAGAAGATCTGCTGCTGAAATCGCATCTCGAACGCGTGCTCGCCGAGTGGGGATACTATGTCAGCAGCGGCCCGCATCGCCAGTGGAACGGCGCGGCGATTCCCACCATTTACGCGTGGCCGGCAGTGGCCTGCTATCCGTGGCCCCACGAGGATTTCGAGCGGGTGCACGATCTGGCGCTCAAGCTCGACGTGTTCATCGAAAAGAAACAGCCCGCGCCGCCCGAAGGCATGCCCGAGGTTCTGGCCGCCATTGCCCTGCGCGACGTGGACAAGGAAATCTATCTGGCGCAGCCGTGGCAGCTTTTCCACAGTCTGGAAATGGCGGCGCGGCTGGGAATGGTGCACGATCTGCCGTGGGCGAGCTGGATGCTGAATGAAATGGAGGCCCATGAGGACAGCGACGGCTTTTTCCGCTTCGACTCCGCGCCGCCCGAGGGGCCGCTCTACTTTTTCCCCATCGAAGAGACCGATCCCGCCCGCTACGAGATCGAATACACCTTCCACGCGCATCACATCTACAAGCTGCTCGAATACGATTTGTGATATATCTCCCCCCGTTCACGGGGGGACAAAAGGGGTGTTCTGCTGAATTGACGAAGGACGGAACAGCTCAGCGGCGAAAGGAGTTCGATCATGAAAACGTTTTTCTGCTTCTCGGCATTTTGTTTGGCGATTGTCGCCGCTCTTTCCTCATCTTTCGCTCAGCCGCCGGACAGCCTCTGGGCGCACACCTACGGCGGCGCCAACGAGGAAGTGGGCTACAACGTGCGGCAGACCGGCGATGGCGGCTATATCGTGGTAGGCCAAACCAACTCGTTCGGCGCGGGCGATGCGGATATCTGGCTGCTCAAGACCAACGCCAACGGCGACAGTTTGTGGAGCCGCACCTTCGGCGGACTCGCTTTCGACGGGGCCTATTTCGTGCGGCAAACCACGGACAGCGGCTTCGTTTTGGCGGGATTCACCGAATCGTTCGGAACCGGCGGCCGCGACTTCTGGCTGGTGAAGACCCGACGGGATCCTGTTTCCGCGGGGGATCCTTTCATCCTTCATCCTTTCTGTTTTCCCCAATCCGTTCAATCCGGTGACGGAGATCACGTACGATCTGGCCAGGGCCGGCCGCGTTTCGCTGCGCGTGTTCGATCTGTTAGGAAGAGAAGTGGCTGCGCTTAAAGACGGCTTCTCTGAAGCGGGAAGTCATCGCGTCACGTTTGACGGCAGAGGGCTGGCATCGGGGATTTACTTTGCCCGTCTGGATGCGGGAGCGTTCTCGCAGACGAAGAAGCTGATGCTGCTGCGTTGAAGGAGGCATTGCCTATTTCGTCGTGCAGAATGCAAGTAAGCAGAGACCCAAGGAGCGAAGCATGAAGCGCTTCATTATCATTTTGATCGCGGGCGTGCTGGTGAGTCATATCGCATCCGCGCAGGGCTGGGAATGGCAGAATCCCCTGCCGCAGGGAAACACTTTGTATGATGTGGTTTTTGCGGATGCAGCAAACGGCTGGGCGGTGGGAGAGGCCGGCACCATCCTGCATACAACCAACGGGGGCACAAGTTGGACTGTACAAACCAGCGGGACAGGCTGGTGGCTGATCGGCGTTGATTTCGTGGATGCGACGCACGGCTGGGCGGTGGGAGAGGCAGGAACGATTCTGCACACGACGAACGGGGGCACAACTTGGACTCTACAAACCAGCGGGACAGGCTGGTGGCTGATGGGCGTTGATTTCGTGGATGCGACGCACGGCTGGGCGGTGGGAACCCGGACAATCCTGCGCACGACGGACGGCGGCACGACTTGGACGCCACAAACCAGTGGGACAACATGGTCGCTGAAAGGCGTTGACTTCGTGGATGCGCTGCATGGTTGGGCGGTGGGAAACGTGGGCACCATTGTGCGCACAGCGGATGGGGGCGTGACTTGGGATTTGCAGGACAGCGTGGCCATTGATTACCTCAGTGAGGTTGACTTCGTGGACACGCTGCATGGCTGGGCTGTTGGGGTGTCGTCTGGGGGCGATTCGAGCACGATCGTGCACACGACGGATGGGGGCGTCACCTGGACCCACCAAAGCGGCAACAGGCTCTTCCATGCGGTTACCTTTGCCGACACGAGCCATGGCTGGGCCGTGGGGTCGCTGGGGGCAATCCTGAGCACGACGAACGGGGGCACGACTTGGACGACTCAAAGCAGCGGAACGGAGAGAGACTTTAATGGCGTTGCCTTTCTGGATGCGAACCACGGCTGGGCCGTGGGACAGTATGGCATCATCCTGAGCACAACCGACGGCGGTACAAACTGGCCAGCGCAGAGTAGCGGACCGACAAACAACCTGGCGGCCACCGCCTTTGTGAACGCGAGCAATGGCTGGGCTGTGGGATCCTCGGGCGCGATCCTGCACACATCCAACGGCGGCAGGGCGTGGACCGTCCAAAACAGTGGGACGACACGGTACTTGTGGGATGTTGCCTTCGCGGACCCAACCCATGGCTGGGCCGTGGGATCCTCGGGCACGATCCTGTTTACGTCCAACGGTACAAACTGGACAGCCCAAATCAGCGGGACGACACAGCTCTTGTTAGGTGTTGCCTTCGCGGACGCGACCCATGGCTGGGTCGTCGGCTACTCCGGCACGATCCTGAGCACGACCGACGGCGGCACGAACTGGACGGCCCAGACCAGTGGGACCGCCAGTGATCTGAGCGACGTTGAGTTCTTCGATGCCACGCGTGGCTGGGTCGTCGGCTACTCCGGCACGATTCTACGCACCTCCGACGGCGGCGGGACATGGGGTCCACAGACCGGCGGAACTGCGTACGCATTGGTTGCCGTTGACTTCGTGGACGCGATGCACGGTTGGGTAGTGGGCAACAACGGCACGATCCTGACTACGACCGACGGCGGCACAAACTGGACAGCCCAAACCAGCCCAACACCCTACTACCTGAATGACGTAGCCTTTGTGGATGGATTGCATGGGTGGGCCGTGGGTTACTCCATTCTCCGCACCACCGACGGCGGAGCAAACTGGACGGTTCAGAGCAGCCCGGCGGAATATGCCCTGTACGGCCTTGCCTTCACGGACACCGCGCACGTCTGGGCCGTGGGCAGCAACGGAACGATTCTGCACCATGCCTCTCCCCAGCCCGATATTCTCCTCTGGCCGCTGCAACTGATGTTCGGGCGCGTACCGGTGGGTGAGGATTCCGCGAAGTTGCTGATGGTGACAAACACCGGAACCGCACCCCTGACAGTCACCGAGATGAGCACCTCTTCTTCGGCCTTTGCCGCCTTGTTCAGCCTGCCGCTTCTCATTGCCGCGGGGGACCGCGTGACGGACACGGTGCGCTTCATGCCGGATACTGTCCGGCCCTACGCCGACACTCTGGTGATTATCAGCGACGCACCTCAAGAAACGGTCTCGGTCAGTCTCATCGGCTTCGGCGATGCGAGCGGAGTGGAGCGCGGAGCCGAAGAAGAAATTGTCACTGAATACTCCTTGGGCCAGAACTTCCCCAATCCCTTTAATCCTTCGACCGAAATTCGTTACGCACTTCCGAAAACCGGTCACATTTCTCTGCGCGTCTTCGATCTTCTGGGCCGTGAAGTGGCTGTGCTGAAGGACGGCTTCGTCGAAGCAGGAAGTCATCGCGTAGTGTTCGACGGTAGCGGATTGCCTTCGGGGATCTACTTTGCCCGGCTCGATGCGGGAACCTTCTCGCAGACAAGGAAGCTGATGTTGCTCAAGTAGAAGATCACCTCCGGTTCCCCCCTACTTCAGTAGGGGGGATAGGGGGGTTAGAGGTCTTGATCGTAGTCGCGTACGGCAGTGCGATCCTGTGCTCTGCGAAGATAACCCCCTTGCGTCCCCCTACTAAAGTACACTACTGTCTAAATGTATGTTGCCGTGCGGTGAGGGTTTCCATTCTGGGGGTCGAGAGACCTATCCGTGTCGTTCGAGTAGCGCGCGGGGCC
>JAPKYT010000124.1 GCA_026394155.1 bacterium
GCGAAGTTCTGCCGGCCGAGGCAAAACGTGTTCTTCATTTGCGGGCCGAAGGCCAGCGTCTGCCGGTGAAAAGGCTCGGGAACGTGCACCGATTCGGGCACGTAGCCGCGCGACCGCCGCCACACGCGCGCCGCCGCGCCGACCATCTTCACCACCGAATCATCGGCGAACATGTGTATCGCCCGGTCGTGAAGCAGCGCGGCATGGGCGATGCCGGCCATGCGCGCCAGCGCGTCCTCGGCAACGTAAGCAATAGGTTCGTCGGAGAGATTCGCGCTGGTCATCACCAAAGGCCCGCCGAATCGCTTGAGGAGCAGAACGTGCAGGGGCGAATACGGCAGCAGCGCGCCCACCTGCGGATTCTGCGGCGCGACGGCTTCGGCCAGCGGCGCGTGTTCACGGCGTTTCAAGAGCAGAATCGGCGCGCGCGGCGAGACCAGAAAGCGCAGCTCCGTTTCGGAGGCGTGGCAGGACTCGCGCAGGGATTCCACACCCGGAAACATCACGGCGAAGGGCTTTTCATCCCGCTTCTTGCGGCGGCGAAGTTCCGTCACGGTCTCTTCATCGCGCGCATCACAGGTCAGATGAAAGCCGCCGATTCCCTGCACCAGCAGCACTTTTCCCCACCGCAAAACCGTTGCTGCTTCGTCGAACACGTCTGCTGTGTGCGAAGGCTCCGCCCATTTCCCGTCGGAACATTGCAGGAAGCGAAGAGCCGGGCCGCAGTCGGGACAAGCCACCGGCTGCGCGTGAAAGCGGCGATCGGCCGGATTCTCGTATTCCGCACGGCACGCATCGCACAGGGCGAAGTCGTGCATAGTGGTTTGCGGCCGGTCGTAGGGCAGCGCACGGATGATCGAGAAGCGCGGCCCGCAATTCGTGCAATTGATGAACGCATACTCGCTGCGCCGGTCGCGCGTGTCTTCGAGTTCGCGGCGGCAATCGCTGCACAAGGCAAGATCGGGCGAAACGTGCGTGAAGGCTTCCGACGTGCGTTCGCTGGCCAGAATGCGAAAATCCGCAAAGCTCTCCGGCGCCAGCTCCGCGATAGTCACGTCGTCCACGCGCGAGGCGGCGGGGGCCTCGTCACGGAGGGCGCTCACGAAAGCCTCCACCGCTTCCCGCCTGCCCTGCACGTGCATCTCCACTCCGCGGCTGTCATTCAAAATGGTGCCGAAGAGGCCGTGCCGGCGCGCGAGGTTGTAAACAAAGGGACGAAAGCCGACCCCCTGCACAACACCGGAAATGCGGATCAGCAAGTGAACAAAGGGTGCATATGCAGAAGTCGGCCCGTCACCGGACCCGACTTCGCGCCGCTCTTGCTGGGAGGACAAACTCACAACGATGCGCCCGTCTCCGCTATAAACCGAGGAACTTCACGCCCACGCCGCACATCAACACCACAAATCCGGCCAGCGCGTGCGAGAACCGTTCGAGGTTGCGCAGCGGCACGCGCTCGATGCCGCGCACCGCAAGGTAAACCAGAGCCGTCATCGTCCCGATCGTGGCCGCGCTGAACGCCAGCGCCGTCAGAAAAACCGCCCACGCATCGGCGCGGGCCGCGGGATACATGATCAGCGGAATGAGCGGCTCGCAGGGGCCGAAGACGAAAATGGTGAACAAAACCCACGGCGTGATATTGGCTTTTTCCGGATGCACGTGCGTATGCACACCGTGAACATGATGATCCTGCGTGTGATCGGCCTCGGAGGCAGACTGGTAAGCGTGCACCAGCGCGCGGGCCTTTGGGCGAAAGGCGCGGCGCAGCCCCCACAGCATGTAGGCCAGACCGAAACCGAGGAGCAGCCAGCCGGCCAGTTCGCCGCGCAGCGATTCAAGCCGCGTCAGCTTCAAGAGTTCGACACCGAACGCCAGACCCACCAGACCGATGATGACGGAGCTGGACACATGACCGATGCCGCTGAGAAAGGTAATGATGAGCGTGCGGCGCATGCTCCAACGCCGCGCCTTCGCCATCGCGATGAACGGCACGTAATGATCCGGGCCAAGCAGCGTGTGGACGAAGCCCAGCGTCGCCGCTGTGCCCAACAAGAGTGAGAACTCAGTGGTCATGCGAAGCTCGAAAGCTTATCGGCGACTCGGATTGTAGGCGTATTCGCGCGCCGTCATGGATTCGGGAACCGGATACATGCCGGCCCCGCCGCAGAGTGGACACGGGTTCTTGTCCACCTGCCGCACTTCAATCAGCCCGGTTCCCCGGCACGCATAACATGCGTGGCCCTGCAGATCGGTTCCCCGGCCGTCGCAATACGCGCAGCGGTGCGCGTGATCGGGGGTGATGCAGCGATTGTCCACCCAGCCTCGCCCCTGACACTCGGGACAGGTTTTGGGCGGGCCCTTGGGATCGGGCGCCGGTTTGGGTTCAGGACTCATCGGACGTCTCCTCCTCGCTGTTTTGTGCAATCCATTCCCGCACGAAACGCAACGCGTTGCCGACGGCCGCGCGCACGGGCGGGGTCATCTCCTCGGACAAGGTTTCCAGATCCTGAGCCTCCACGGCCAGAATGTCAATGCGCTCGGGCATTGCGTAGCCCAGACGGTTGCCGAGTTCCAAAGCCGTGGGCAGGCTGATCTGATGACTGGTGATGAGATGATGCGACGGCGTGAGCACGCCCGCCGGAAACGCGTGCAAGGTTCCCGCCGCCGCCTTCCCCGTGCGAATCGAGTCCACGATCAGAACCTTGCGGCGCCGCGTCAGCAGGTCCAAAAGCGAAAAACCGGCGACCGGTGCGAAGATCACATCGGCGCGCCGGCTAATCTCAGTTTCTTTCGCCAGCTCCCGGGCCACCGCGGGGCCGAAAGCGTCATCGCTGATGATTTCGTTCCCCAAACAAAGAACCAGCAGCGGCTTCAGCAATAGCGGCTTGCCACGTCAACCACTTCTCCCGTTTTCGCGTCGTGAATCACCAGTTCGAGCGGCATTTCGCCCGGCAGCGAGTGAGTGGCGCAGCCGAAACACGGATCATAGGCGCGAAACGCCATTTCAATGCGATTCAAAATCCCGTTGGTGATGGGCGTCCCCTTCTTGATGAGCCCCTCGGCCGCCCGCTTGATGGACATGGTAATGGGCGCGTTGTTGTTGGTGGTGCCCACGATCAGGTTCGCTTCCGTCACAAAACCGTTCTGGTCGGTCTTGTAATGATGCGTCAGCGTCCCGCGCGGCGCCTCCACGATGCCCACGCCCTCGCCCACGATGCCCTGCGGCGGATTGTGAATCTTGTCCGACGTGATCTCGTCGTCCTTGGCCTGCTGCAGCGTGGCCTCGCAAGCGTACATGAGTTCGACCACGCGCGCCCAGTGCGTGGCCAGCGTGGCATGCACCATGGTCTTGCCGCTGGCGTCGCCGGTGAGCGTCTTGTAGAAGCGCTCGTACTCGGCCTGTGCCAAAGGCGTGGCCATGCCGTCGGAAACGTTCAGGCGCGAGAGCGGCGAGGCCTTGTAAACGCCCGAATCCACCCCGTCCACAAAGCCCTTCCAGCCCACCTTCTTCAGGTAGGGATACTTGAGATAGCTGTAAGGCTCCACGTGCTCGGCCACGTAGTCAAGATAATCCTTGGGCTCATATTTGGCGTGCTCTTTTCCGTCCGGTCCCACCACCCGCACCTTGCCGTCGTAGAAATTCACCTTGTTGTTGGCGTCCACCAGACCCATGTTGTACGTCTTGTGCGCGTAAGCGTCGGAGAGAATCATGTCCACATAGGCCTTGTTGGCCAGCACCACGTCGTTCAGCACTTGAATGGTGAACTTGCCGAACTCCACCATCTGCTCGCCGAGCTTAATCATCTCGGCCTGCTCTTCCTTGGAGACGCGCTTGGACATGCCGCCGGGAATGGCGGTGACCGGATGCACCTTCTTGCCGCCGATGATCTCGATGATGCGCTGTCCGGCGGCTCGCTGCGCGATGACCTTCTTGCCTGCGTCAAGTCCGACTTTGGCCACCACGCCCAGAATATTGCGCTCGCCCGGCGGAGCGTCGGGACCGCACACGAAGTCCGGCCCCCCCAGCGCGTAGAAATGGGTGGCGTGATCGCCGGCATAAAACGCATTGTAGACCAGATTGCGCAGCTTGACCGCCGCCGACGGCAATTGCGCGCCGTACACCGCGTCCGCCGCCTTGGCCGCCGCCATGTGGTGAGCATCCGGACACACCCCGCAAATGCGGGTCGTGATGCGCGCCATCTCCTCCACCGGCCGGCCCTTGGCGAAAATCTCGAAACCGCGCAGCTCGGGCACCTGAAAATAGCAATTGGCCAGCGAACCGTCGTCATTCACGAACAAGTGAATCTTGCCGTGCCCTTCCAGACGGGTGATGGGGTCAATGGTAATACTCTTCATACCTGCGCCCTCCTCAGAAGCGAGTCCGCCAGCGTGAAGCGGTAAAACGTTCCCAGCGGATCGGGAATGGCGGCCATGATGCGGCCAATTTCCTCGGGATCGGTGGAGTCAATAACGCTGGCCAGCGCCGACACCATCTTCGCTCCCTGATCGCGGATATTAGCAGGCAGGCCGTAGCAGCCGCGGCAGGGCATGCCCGCTGCCACGCACTTCGCTCCGCAGCCGCCGCGCGTGGCCGGGCCGACGCACAGGATGCCCTGCTCCATGAGGCACAGATCGGGATCGGGAATGATCTCGAACGGCCGCACGAATTTCTTGATCTTCTTCACGTCGCGCTGGCGAAGGCACTCGTCGCAGCAGCTCTTGTCGGTGGCGCCCAACACCGTGCCCTTCGGCGGAAGGGGTTTGCCGTTCTTCAGAATGTCTATCACGGCGCCGACCACCGCCGCGATCTGGTCCGATTGCGGCGGGCAGCCGGGAATGACGTAATCAACGTCAACGACCTGCGGCAAGGTCCACACGGTATCCCACATGGCCGGAATGTATATTTCGCCTTCGGGAACCTTGGTCAGCGGCTGGGGATAGACCTTGTCGGGATTGACTGTTGACGGCGACTTGCCATACACGTAGTCAAAAATGGTTTGCCGTTCGTAGAAGTTAGCCATTCCCGGAATGCCGCCGTCGGACGCGCAGCTTCCAAAGGCGCAGAGGACAACAGACTTACGGCGCAGGAGTTCGGCGATTGCAAAGTTCTCGTCGTTGCGGATTGCACCGTTGAACAGCGTCAGCGTGATCGCACCGTCGTCAAGTGCTGCGACGTCCTTGTATTTGAAGTCCGCCACGCACGGCCAAAAGGCAAGGTCAAAGAAGTCGGCGACGGCGAGGATCTTCTCTTCGATGTCGAGGATGGCGATGTCGCAACCCCCGCAGGAGGCCGCCCAATAGACGGCAAGTTTCGGTTTCGTCACAATCGCACCTCTTCTGCAGAGAGTCAGTATGTGTGCACGGTATCGCCCGCCTCGGCCATAAGCGAGTAGCGATCGGGCCGGTTCATGTCAAACTTCATGTCGCGCAGCTTGAGCGGGCCCAGCGCGCGAATCTCTTCGGTGAATTCGGTGACGATCTTCTGGAAACGGCCGCCTTCCGAAGCCGATACCCATTCCAGCCGCAGCCGCCGCGGATCAATGCCCATATCCTGCAGCAGTCTCTGAGTCAGCGGAATCCGCCGCATGCACTTGTAGTTGCCTTCCACGTAGTGACAGTCGCCGGGGTGACAGCCGCAGATCAGCACGCCGTCCGCCCCGTGCGCCAGCGCGTCGAAAATGAAGCCCGGATCCACCCGCCCGCTGCACATCACCCGCACGCTGCGCATGTTCGCCGGGTACTTCATGCGGGCCGTGCCCGCCAAGTCCGCCCCGGTATAGCTGCACCAGTTGCAGAGGATGCCGATGATCTTGGGTTCGAAACTCATGCCAGAATTCCCTCAATTTGGGCGTAAATCTGTTCATCGGTGAAATGCCGCCCGGTGATGGCGCCGCTCGGGCAGGCCGCCACGCAGGTGCCGCACGCCTTGCACATGGCCGGGTTCACGGCGCTCACCTTCTTCTCGATGTCGTAGGTAATCGCGTTGTACGGACACAGGCCGTTGCAGATGCGGCAGCCCGAGCAGATATCTTCCACGATTTCCGCGTAGGCGCCGTCCATCAGCAGCTCCCCTTGACAGAACATCTTCATGACCTGCGCCGCCGCGGCGGCGCCCTGCGCCACCGAATCCGGAATATCCTTCGCCCCTTGGCAGACACCGGCGAGGAAAATTCCTTCCGTAGTCGTCGAAACCGGCGCCAGCTTAGGATGGGCCTCGATGAACCAGCCGTCGGCGCCCGTCGAGATGTTGAACTTGCGGCCGATCTCCGCGGCGTCGGCCCGGGCTTCGAGCGCGGTGCACAAAACCACCATGTCCACCGGAATCTCACGGTACTTGCCGATGAGCGTGTCTTCGCAGCAGACCAAGAGTCCGCCTTCACCGCGCCGCTTCTGGTAGGCGGGCACCACTTCCGCCCCCTTGCCGCGAATCACGTTCACACCCTCATCGAGAATCCGCTGATAAAACTCCTCATAACCCTTGCCGAAGCTGCGCATGTCTATGTAGAGCTGGTAGACTTCGGCGCTGGTCTTTACATTGACCAGATGGGCGAAATTGAGCTCGTACATGCAGCAGACGCGGCTGCAGTACTTGTGGTAATGCTCGTCGCGGCTGCCGATGCAGTGCAAGATGGCGATGGAGCGCGGCTCCTCGCCGTTCTCCATCACGATCCGCCCGCCGGTGGGACTGGCCGCGTTGTTCATGCGCTCGAATTCGTCGGAGGTGAGCACGTTGGGCAAAACACCGTAGCCGTACAGCTTCATGGGCGTCGGATCGAAGTCCTGGAAACCGGTGGCCATGATGACGGCTCCCACCTCGAACTCCTCGAACGAGTCTTGGGCCAGCTCGGTGAAGTTGATGGCCTCCTTCTGACAAACCTTCACGCACAACTCGCACCCACCGGTCTTCATGTGGATGCAGTAGTCGGGATTAACGCGCGGCACATTGGGAATAGCCTGCCGGAAGGGAAGGGTGATGGCGGCATTCGGCCCGAGGGTCAGCTCCGAGTGCAGAATCCGGCCGTCGGTGTCGGTCATCTTGATGTGGCCGGTCGGGCAAAAATAGGCGCAGGCTCCGCAGAGGATGCACGTCTCAGGCGTGGTATCGTAGGGTGGACCGATGACGCGCTTCGAGCCGCGTTCGCTGAAACCTAAGGCGT
Organism: bacterium; assembly: GCA_026394155.1. Classification (GTDB taxonomy): domain Bacteria; phylum Electryoneota; class RPQS01; order RPQS01; family RPQS01; genus RPQS01. The sequence continues at coordinate 7,158 of JAPKYT010000124.1, forward strand.
AAGCCTGCACCACATCAGAACAGGCTTGAACGCACAATCCGCACAGAATGCACTTCTCGTCGGAATCCTCAAGCGGGAAACGCGTGCGTTCTATGCCCATTTCCGCCGCCAAATCCTGAATGATCTTGGCGCCCGGAGCGCGGGCCATGAGCAGCTCGATATTCATGCGACGAAGCCGTTGCACGCGCTCGGAATTGGTGCGGATGACCACCGATTCGCGCAGCGGGTAGTTGCAGGCCGTCACCAGCCGGGTGCGCTGGCCGCGCTGCAGCTCGACCACACAAAGTCGGCAGACGGCATAGGGCTCGATCAACTCGTTGTAGCACAGCGCAGGAATGGTGATTCCGAGCTGTCGGGCGGCCTTGAGGATGGTGGTTTCCTCTTCGACTTCGATCTCAAGACCGTCAATGGTGACTTTAACCATTTGAGTTCCTCAGGCAACCTTGACTGCGTCAAACTTGCAGACGTCATAGCAAACGCCGCACTTCTTGCAAAGCTCTTGGCTGACGACGTGAGCCACATTCTTCTCGCCGGTGATGGCGTTCTCGGGGCACTGCCGCCGGCACACGCCGCAGCCATGTCCCTTGGTCACGCAGAGCCCTGGATCAATCGTATAGACGTTCAGCTCGCGACAGACGTGGGCGGGACATTTCTTATCGCGGATGTGGGTGATGTACTCCTCGCGGAAGTATCTCAGACTGGTCAGAACCGGATTGGGGGCCGAACCGCCCAACGCGCAGAGGGAAGCATCCATGACGAACTGCGACAGGTCTTCGAGCAGCTGGATGTCTTCCTCGCGGCCCTTCCCTTGGGTGATCCGTTCGAGGGTTTCTAACATGCGCATGGTACCCTCACGGCAGGGCGTGCACTTGCCGCACGATTCGTCCTGCGTGAAAGCGAGGAAGTACTTGGCCATGTCCACCATGCAGTTGTCTTCGTCCATGACCACCATGCCACCCGAGCCCATCATGGAACCGGCCTCGGTGAGCTGTTCGTAATCCACCTGCAGGTCCAAGAGCGACGCGGGAAGGAATCCGCCCGAGGGGCCACCCGTCTGCACGGACTTGAACTGCTTTCCTTTCGGAATGCCACCGCCGATGTCGTAAATGATCTCGCGGAGGGTAATACCCATCGGGACTTCCACCAGCCCGGTGTTCTTGACCTTGCCCGTCAGGGAGAACACCTTGGTGCCCTTGCTTCCTCCCCACGGATTCTTGCTCACGTCGCCGGTGCCGATGGACGTGAACCACTCGGCGCCTTTCAGGATGATCTCCGGTACGGTGGCCCAGGTCTCCACGTTGTTCAAACAAGTCGGCAGGTTCCAAAGGCCGTGTTCCACCGTGTGGATGTACTTGGCGCGGGGCTCGCCGACCCGTCCTTCGATGGAAGCCATGAGCGCGGTGGATTCGCCGCAGACGAAGGCTCCCGCACCGCGTGCCACTTTGATATCGAATTGGAAACCGGTGCCGAAGATGTTATCGCCGAGCAGGCCGTACTCGCGCGCTTGCTGGACGGCGATGGTCAGGCGCTCCCGCGCCAGCGGGTACTCTTGCCGGATGTAGATATAGCCGTGGTGGGAGCCGATGGCGTAGGCCCCGATGAGCATCCCTTCCAAGACCGAGTGGGGATCCCCTTCAATGATACTGCGGTCCATGAAAGCGCCGGGGTCCCCTTCGTCGGCATTGCAGATGATATACTTGGGTTCGCCATGGGCTTTCCGGCACGTTTCCCACTTAATACCCGTCGGAAAGCCGCCGCCACCGCGCCCACGGAGTCCGGAAGCCTTGATGAGGCTGACGACCTCCGGCGGAGTCATCGCGGTCAGCACTTTCGCCAGTGCAGAATAAGCACCACGACCAATGGCTTCATCAATCTTCTCCGGATCAATCAGCCCGCGATTCCTCAGGGCGATGAGCATCTGCCGGTTGAAGAAGCTGATGTCGGACATCTTGGGAATGGGAGCCTTTGCGTCTGGAGGGACATACATCAGCTTCTGGACGGGGCGGCCCTTCAGGAAGTGCTCTTCCACCAGGTGGGGGATGTCCTTGATCGTCACTTGGTGATAGAAGATGCCCTCGGGTTGCACGACCATCAGGGGGCCCTCGGCGCAAAAGCCGTTGCAACCCGTGGCCACCACCTGAACCTCGTTTTCCAGCCCCCGTTTCTTGACTTCATCTTCGAGGGCCTTCTTAATCTCGAAGGAATGATTGGCGACACAACCTGTGCCGGCACAGACCATGAGATTGATGCGATAGGGCTTCAAACCTGAACCTCCGCGCGAATTGTCATGCACACCCAAGCCAGGAACAGTGCTTCGCAATCGTGGTGGCTTCCCCGGCGAGCCACCGAGACGGACCAACCGAAAAAATGTCTGTTAATGCGTCCTCTCGCTGCCGTAGGCCAGGGCGTACTCGGTGACCACCTTCCCGCCCATGACGTGACGCTCAAAGATCTCGCGGATCTTGGTGTCGGTCAAATCCACATATTTAACCGGTGCCTGGCCGGCGATCTCTACCGTGGCCATCGGTTCTCGGCTGCAAAGACCGGCGCAGCCGGAAGTGGTGAGGATGATGTCCTTGATATCACGCTCTTCAAAGACCTTCAGCAGTGCATCCATGACCTTGCGCGCACCCGCCGAGATGCCGCAGGTTCCCATGTGCACCGTGATCTTGGCCCGACCGGCTCCTTCCCGCAGCAGAGTCGTGTGACGCACCTGCTCCTGGATGCGGGCGAGGTCCTCGATCTTGATATTAGGCATCTTCCACCCCGACTTTCTTGGTCGTGTACTTCTTGAGGATTCTGGGAACGTGAGACAGATCCACCTTGCCATACAGGTCTTCATTCACGGTGACGACCGGAGCCAATCCGCAGCAACCCAGACAGTGGACCTCATCCAGACTGAAGTCGAGATCCGTGGTGGTGCAGCCACGCTTCACCCTCAGGTCCCGCTCGATCTTTTCGAGGATCTTCACGCCGCCGCCGACATGGCAGGCGGTGCCCAGACAGACACTGACACAGTATCGCCCGCGAGGTTGCAGGCTGAAGGCGTTGTAGAAAGTCGCGATGTGGTAAATCCAGCTGGCGGGCACCGTCAACTCCCGCGAGACTTTCTCGACGATTTCGGGAGGGAGGTACCGGTATTTTTCTTGAACGTCCAACAAGACTTCGATGAGGGCGCCAGGGTGGGCGCCGCGCTTTCTGATGATGGTCTCAAGGTTCTGAGTGTCCATCGCTGATCCCGAGTTAGAGGTGACGGTAAACGGTTCTTAAATGGTTGCGGACCCAACGAGCACGACCAGCCGCGTCGTGCGCCGACAATGCCTCGGCAGTTTCGAGATCCGCAGTGTCCAAGGCGACTTCATGGCCATCCTTGCGATGCCGGAATCGGAAGCGCACTTCCGGATGACCGACGATCAGGGTGACCAGAGTCGTCTGCATGTCCCCCAGCGGCTGTCGGTCAATGTGACTGTGTTGAAAGATCACCCGCACCTGAGTTCCGCGTCCCGGTGCCGAGGTTACGGTCAACTCGCCGCCGGCCCGCCGGGCGGCCTCACGAAACATCGGCAGGCCCAACCCAACTCGCCGCACCGTTCGGCTGGTAAAGAACGGATCCAGAGACTGGCGACAGGTGGCGGCATCCATCCCCTGACCGTCGTCCGTGATCTCGATTTCCAAGGTGTCGCTCGGCAGGTCCTCGCGCACCGCGATCTGAACACAGCGGGCACCGGCGGTGATGGAGTTTTCCGCGACATCGAGAATGTGCAGCGAAAGCTCTTCCATGCCGGCATCCGCTAATTCAACACCCGGCGCTGCTGTCCGCCTTTCAAAGCCATTTCCAGTTCCTCAAACGAGGCTCGTTCGAGCAACAGACGGGTGATTCCCGCACCGATGTCAGCCAGATTATGCGCATCCGAGGAGCACAGAAACGGATAGCGTTCGCATTCACGAAACTTCTCGCGGGCCTGTAGAAGACTCAGGTGCGGGGAGATTTCCAGCGCATCCAGGGCGAGCTGCGGCGGAATGAATCCGAGCTGGCCGATGATCCCGAAACGTTCGCGGTCAACGTGGGAGGCCACCGCCAATCCGTTGCGGGCATGGATCGCTGCCACCACCTGCTCAACGCTCAGACTGCTGGCGCCAATCAGCAGCCGGCGATTGTATCCCAAGACGCTGCCCCGGGCGTCCACCACCACCTGCATTCCGAAGGCCTGCTCATCATTCTCCCCCTCGAGATGCTCATAGACCAGAGCCTGCATCTTCAGGGCTTCGTCGAGACCACCGAACAGAGCGCAGATATGGACTTCTTCCCGCGACGTGATTTCCAGCCCCGGCAACACCGACACCGCCTTCCCCTGCGCGGCTTCCATGAGAGCGGCCGAGTTTTCGGTGGAATTGTGGTCGCAGATGGCGATCAGGTCCAGCCGTTTGCGAACCGCTTCATTCACAATCCCGTCCGGAGACATGTTCAAGTCGGCGCAGGGAGAAAGACAGGTGTGAATGTGCAGGTCGGCCCGGAACTCCTTCAACATTCCGCGATCAGCTTGTACAGCTTCCCGGCCAATGGAAACGCCGGCAACGCAGAGGTGAGCAGGGGAATCTCCTCCTCCTCGGCCTTGCGGAGGGTCTCCTCTTCCGGCTGCCGACCTCCCACCACCACCACCCCCGCCAATTCCTTGAGACTGGCCACCGCAACAACGTTGGGATGGATCTGAAGGGAGATCAGGAGATCCCCTTTCTTGGCGTTGGCGAGGACATCGCTCAGCAAGTCGCTGGCGTACGCTCCGGTGACCTCGCGGTCGAGGCCGGAGCCGCCGCTCTTCACCTGCAGCCCAAGCTTCTCAACGATGGTGCGCAGTACCATGCTTCTCTCTCCCGTTCAGGTGCAGGCCGATCTCCAGTCGTGTGCCCTCGCCCACCGTAGATTCCAGATGCATCGTATCGGCACACTTCTGGATGTTGTTCAGACCCATCCCGGCTCCGAAGCCGAGATCCCGGACCCAGTCAGGAGCGGTGGAGTATCCCGGCTGCATCGCCTTCTCGATGTCGGGAATTCCGGGCCCGCGGTCTACCGCCTCCACCCGAATCTCCACCGGGGTGACGCGAGCGGTGATTTCTCCGCCCTCGGTGAACACCACGATATTCATCTCGGCCTCATAGGTGGCGATGGCCACGCGGCGGACAATCGTCGGCGGGATTCCCATGCGGCGGAGAGTCTTTCGGAGCCCGCTGGAGGTCTCGCCCGCCCGTTCGAAATCTTTGCCCACCACGCGATACTGGAAGATGAGGGTCGTCTTGTCGGCAATGATGTCTTCGAAGATGTGGCTGGCCCGATAGCGGTGAATCTCTTCCGCGTGGTAGTCCACTTCCATCCGCTTGAGCAGGCCACGGACGATATCGCCCTTGGTGACGACTCCCACGAGGCGGCCCGATTCTCGATCCACCACCGGAAAACGCCCGTAGCCAAGCCGGTCAAATTGTTCGACCGCGGAAACCAGCGCTTCGTTGCCGTAGAGGCATTTGACATTGCGGCTCATGCATTCTTCGACCCGGCGCTTCATCTTCCCTTCGGACAGGCAGGTGATGAAGTCCTCGATGCTGACAAGGCCGACCAGCCGACCGTCCTCAACCACCGGCACCCCGGAAATACGTTTGTCCCGCAAGAGTTCCCGGAGTTCGCTCATCAGGTTATGGGGACTCACCACAATGACGTCCCGACACATAACCTGCTCGACCTTGATCTCGTAGACTAACTCCTGGACCTTGGTGATGTCCTTTTCGCCGGCCAACAGTACACCCGCTTTCGTTTCCGCAGTCAGCGTCCGTAAATTCCGGTCAGCCCGTTTGCATACAGTCTTCCGCAGGCCTCGAACAGAGGCAGAGATGTCGTGAGCACCGTGATGCCGGTCTTTCGGGCCAGGCTGATCATCTTCTGAGTCGGCTGCTTCGCCCGGACGAAGCAGAGCATCTTGATGTCGGACATTTCGGCCGTTCGAATGGCCTGAATATTGCACAATCCGGTGAGCAGCAAAGATCCGGGCTTGGCAAAGGTCAGCACATCGCTCATCAGGTCGCAGCCACAGCCGGACGCCACTGTTGAGTTCAAATTGGCTTCTGAGGCCACGACTTGACAGTCAAGAATCCTTACGACATCCTGAAGAGTCATTTTCGCGGATCTGATTTATAGTGGCGGCGCGGCAGCCTTCCCGAGGTCTCAGGCCGGAAGACCCAAGGGAAATTCGCCTCTCGTTACAGAGCTGCGGCTTCCCGCTCCGGGGTGACCCTGAGGCGGCCCTCTTTGAAAACCTTGTTGCCGATGATGAGCTTGCGATCGAGAGGGAAAGGCTGGCTCGGGCAGACTTCATAACACGATCCGCAACTGTTGCACTTCTCGGTGTCCACGAATCGCGCCTTCTTTCGCACCTTGACCTTAAAGTTCCCGACGTAGCCCTCGACGTTCTCCACCTCGCTGAACGACAGCAGCCGGATCTTGGGATGCTTGCTCACGGAGACCATTTTCGGCGTCAGAATGCAGGCCGCGCAGTCGAGAGTGGGAAAGGTCTTGTCGAAGCCCGCCATGTGGCCGCCGATGGACTCCTCCCTCTCCACCAACACCACTTCAAAACCCGCGTCCGCCATTTGCAGCGCGGCTTCGATGCCCGCGATGCCGGCGCCCACGATCATCACCCGCTTGGTCACCGCGATGCGGCGCATCTCGAGCGGCTGGTGGAACTTCACCCGCGCCACCGCGCCGTTGATCAGCGCCCGCGCTTTCCGTGTAGCCGCATCGTAGTCCGTCGTCACCCAACTGCACTGCTCGCGGATGTTGACCATCTCGAAAAGATAGCGGTTCAACCCGCCGCGCTCGACCGCCGCCCGGAACGTGGGCTCGTGCATCAGCGGACTGCACGCCGCCACCACCACCCGGTCGAGCTTCTTCTCCTTGATGTCTTGGATGATCAGTTCCTGTCCCGGCTCCGAGCACATGAACTTGTATTCCCGCGCCACGGCCACGCCCGGGTGACCGCCCATCTGCTTGGCGATCTGCACCACGTCCACCATCTTCGAAATGTTGGTTCCGCAGTGGCAGAGGTAGACCCCGACGCGGCACTTGGGGCTGCCGTTGCCTTGGACGCTCATGCCGTCACCTCCGCCGTTTTCTTCGCCTTCAGTCTCGGATTCGCGAGCTTCACCAACAGCGAGTCCATTCCCAGTTTGGCCGGCTCGATGCCCAGCGCCAGACCGATGAGCTGCGTGAAATACACCACCGGCATTTTGTAAGCACTGCCGTAGCGCTGATTGATCTGCGGCTGGTAGGCCTCCAGATTCATCTGGCAGAGCGGGCAGACCGTGGCGATCACCTCCGCTCCGTTCTCATCCGCGCAACGCAGCAAATTGTGGTTCAGGTTTTGGGCCACTTCCTCATAGGTGGTCATCAGCATCCCGCCGCAGCAGCGGACCTTGTCGGGATAGGGCACGATCTCCGCCCCTAAGGCCGCCAAAAGTTTGTCCATGGTCTGCGGATCATCGGGATCATCGAAGTCCGCGTTCGGCCGCACGATCTGGCAGCCGTAGTAGCAGGCCACCCGCAGGCCGTCCAGACGATAGCGCGCCTTGGCGGCGATGGTGTCAACCCCCACGTCGTTCACCAGAATGTCCAGCGGATGGCGCACGTTGACCTGCGCATCGTACGATAAATTGGCCGCCTTGAGCGCTTCGTTGATGCGGCTCTTAGCGTGCGGATCCCACTGCACGTACTGATTCGTCTTCCGCAAAATGGTGTAGCAACTGCTGCACGGCGCACACACGTCGCAGCCCATCTTCTGCGCGATGGCCAGATTGCGGGCGCTGACGGAAAAAGCCACCAGCTTGTTGACCGACATGTACATGGTCGCGCCGCAGCAGTTCCAGTCTTCGATTTCCCGCAGCCCGATGCCTAAGACTCGGAAAACCTCGCGTACCGACTGGTCGTAGGGCTTGGCGGTGTACTCAAGGCTGCAGCCCGGATAGTAGGCGAATTCCATCAGACACCTTCTAATTCGTTGGCGCGGTCAATGATGGCCCGCATCTCATGGATCTTCTTGATGGTATGGGGTCGCAGGGACAACCTTCCGCGCGACATCATGGCGATGCCGAAACCGGCTTGGCCAAAAGCTTTCATGAGATTCGTCTTCAGGAAGTATGCCGCTCCCAGCCCCAGCTCAAAGTTGCGGCCGTACTTGTACAGATTGTGGACAAAAGCCCGGGACAACGCGTATACCGGGAAGTTGTCCGGGTAGATCTTCTTGTCCATGGCCAGCCGCTTGAGCGCGTAGAGCGTGTCGGTGACCCGGATGCCCTGCGGACAGCGCACCGTGCAGGAATAGCAGGATGCGCAGATCCAAATCGTGCGGGAGTGCAGGATCTCTTCCAACATGCCGGCCCGGAACAACGCCACCGTTTCCCGCGGCGTGATGTCCATCGTATAGGAAACCGGACAGGTGCCGGTGCAGGTCCCGCACTGCAGGCAGTTCTTGATCTTTTGCCCGTCGGGAAAGCTGCGGACCTGATCCCAAAACGCCGCCCGCAGTTCGGCCTCGCGCTTGAGAACGGGTTCAGTAGTTTTCGGCATGAATCCTCCACGCTGAAGGGGCAGTTTGCCCCGCAAGTTATTCTCCCGGCCGGCACCCCGCACCGGACGGAAACCTCGCGAAACAATTCACAAGAAATCGCGAAATGTAAGTGACTATTCTCTCGATGTTGGCGCTACAAGAGACCTAAACTGCCCAAAATTGTCAACTTTCTGGATAATCTGACAATCTTGTCGCCAATCGAATATAAGGAAAGTTACCTAAAAAAGCAAGCAAATCGTGCTCAAATTCACATTGCAATCCGAGGTCTTTCCAGAGATTTTTCAACCGCTTGAGTGGCCTTCGCGACCACTGGTGCAAGGCCTGTGTTTTTGCGCAAGTCTCGCGCGCCTGTAACCGTGTGCGGCGCGGCGGTGGTCGCTTTGTGCCCGCCCCGCCAAAACCCGAGGGCTACTCGGCCAACAGCTTGACCAGCTTGCCGGGCTCATCGGTGATGAGACCGGTCACACCCGCCCTCGCCAAACGCACCGCTTCGCGGCTGTCGTTCACCGTCCACGCGAAAACGGGCAGGCGGCGCGCGCGAAAAAGTTGCACCAGCTCATCGCCGCCGTGATTACTCTCGAAGGCGATGCCTGACGCGCCAAGGCTCTCAACGAGCGTAAGATCGCGCTCCGCCTCGCGCGCACCCCAGACGATGAGAAACGCGGGAACGTCGGAGGCGAGCCGTCGGCACTCCCTCACCGCCCGCGTATCGAAACTGGAGAAGGCGTACGTCTCGGCGGGCAAGAGATCATGCGCAAGTTCCACCGCTCTCGGTTCAAAACCGGCGCTCTTGAGTTCGATGTTCAAAAGCCCGCGGCCGGAAAGGAGCTTGAAGACATCCGAAAGCAGTGGCATCTCGAATCCCGCGCGGTGCGCTCCCGGCAGAAGTTCCGCATAGCGCAGCGACGCGATGCTCTCGCCCGAGGGCAGTGCATCGTCGTGATGCGCCACTAACACGCCGTCGGCGGTGCACTGCACGTCGAGTTCCACGCCGTCCGCCCCCTGCTCGAGTGCGATGCGAAACGACTCGAGAGAGTTTTCGGGCGCAAAGCGCGGACTGCCGCGATGGCCGAGAATGAGCGGACGGCGGCGCGCCAGCTCGGTGAAACGGTCCTCAAACAAGGCGCTGCATTGCCTCCTCGATGCGAGCGAGCGGCTGCGTCAGCGCGAGCCGGATGTAGCCTCTGCCTTCTTCGCCGAAACCGCGGCCCGGCGTCACCACCACATCCCGTTCAAGCGCGCGCTCGACGAACGGCATTTCATCCTCGCCCACGCGCACCCACACGTAGAAGGTGGCTGCGCTCTTCGCAACGTCCAATCCCATGCCGGCCAGTTTCTTCTCGGTGAAGGCCCGCCGTTCGCCGTAGATTCTGCGGATCTCGATCACTTTCGGCGGCGGCTGCGTTCCGCGATAGCCGGCAAGTCCATCCGCCATGGCGCGCTGTATAAAGAGCGGCGCGCCGCTGTCCATCTGCGTTTTCACCCGCACCATGCCGCTGATGATGTCGGCGCGGCCCACGGCAAACCCGATGCGAAAACCGGTGGCGTTGAAAACTTTCGAGAGCGAATGCATCTCGACACAATTGGACGTGTATTGCAGGAAAGACGGCGCCACGTAATCCCCGAAGGTCATCTCGCTGTAGGCATGATCGTGGCAGACCAGTGTTTCCGGATGCGTGTCGGCGAAATCCGCCAGCCGTTTCCAGAATGATTCCGGTGCGATCGCGCCGGTGGGATTGTTGGGATAGTTGACGAACAGAGCCCGCGCGCCTTCCGCGACCGCAAGATCGGGAAGAAATCCGTTGTCCTTTTTCAGCGGCATGATTCGCGTGCGGGCATCGCAAAGCGCGGCGATTCCCTGCGCATACACCGGATAGGCGGGCGAAGGCACGGCCACCACGTCTCCGGGATTGACGTACGCTCTCCCCAGTGACGACAATCCCTCTTTCCCTCCGAGAACGACGCAAATCTGCGTGTCGGGATCGAGTTCCACATTGAATCTTCCGGCAAAAAACTTGGCAATGGCCCTGCGAACTTCAGGATCACCGCGCGAGGTGGGATAGAAATGCGCGTCCGCATCGGCCGCGTGTTTCTGTACGGCGCGGGTGAAGTTCTCCGGCGGCGGCAAATCAGGATCGCCGATGCCGAGATTAATCACGTCCCGCCCCGCCGCAATTCTTTCGCTGGTCTTGCGCTCCAGATCAGCGAAGAGATACGGCGGCAGCGAGGAAAGACGCGAAGCATGCGAGAGTGTATTTCTGTTCTTCATGGCCACAAGGGATCCGGAATTGGGTGCTTCGTACCCGCGCCCAGCGGTACGATATTTCTCCGCCGTTGTCGGTCTCCCGACCGGCAATGGCGACTGCGTTTACTAGCCCACACCCTCCCGGGTGTGGGTCTGCACGCAGAGCCGAATTCTATTGTCGTTGCCCCTTCTTCTCCCGCCGAGCCGGGTTCAGTCTTCGTAACCCGGCCGGAATCTTCTCCGTCCGCCGAGCAGGGTTTCCAAACCCTGCCGGAATCCGAGAGATTCTTCAGCTCGAATACGAGCTTCAGAATGACCGCTTGCGCTGTCTATGCGCGGGGCGAATCTGGAGATTCGCCGCCGCGAACAGACTGCCTCTCCTCGACATTCCGCACCGCGGTCAAAAAACTAGTGGCGGTCTCCGACCGCCTCGACCGCCTTTCCCGCCGTTGTCGGTCTCCCGACCGGCAATGGCGCCACAAAGAGAGCACAGCAAACCGCGTCACGAAAAATCGGTCAGTAGCGCCACAAGAGGACAAGCTGCTGGTAGGTTGTTCCGTCCAGAGTGCTCTCCGCGTGGCTGTCATTGCGAGTCGTGTAGTCATACTGCAAGTCGAGGTGTCGGACGACAAAGCCAGTCACACCGCTTGAGCGGATGTGCGAATCCGCTGCCAGCAGCTTCAGCAGCCCCACCGCCCGAACTCCCCAGCCCGTTGTGTTGTACCTCTGGGAGAGCCACGGGTTGTGCTCATCCTCAACGGAGCCCCAGCGCAGGTACATCGTCTCACACAACGCCAGTTCAAAGCCCTTGCGATGGGAGAGATCGCGATGGTATTTCCCCAGCACGAGATCGTTGAAGGGCTGAATGTCCGTCAGTGGATGGCGGTACCAGTCACCTTCCCCCTTTCCGAGGTCAACCAGAAGATCTCCGACCTGTTCCCCGGCTTCCACGGAGACAAGCTGCAAGGTGCCGCCGCCCGAAAGATCTGCGGTGAGTCCCACAGCAAGAGCAAGCGTGAGGGCGTCGGTGCGCGGTTGGGGATTGCGGTGCGTACTCTCTCCCCAACGATATGACGGACCAAGGTTCGAGACGGCGTACGCAAGACTCGGGCGAATGAACGGGTGCAAAGAGACCGACTTTCCATATTGTATTGGCCGCCAAAACAGGTCTTCCATAGACGACTGCAATACGAATCCCACATCGTTCGTAAACCAGTCGGCTTTGTACTGTGGAGAGCCGAAATCCGATCGGACATAACGATTTGACCAACCGAATCCCAGTTGGACGGATTTCCAGTGTACTCCCCCACCGATTGAAATTCCCCGAGCATCCTCGTAGCTGTCAGAGCCGGTAATCAAATGTCCATTTTCATCCATGTAGGGAATAGGGGGAAAACTCAGCCGCATTTCATGGTAACTTAGCCCAATACTCACTGGCGTCCGCTGCTTAAATAGCTTCTGCAGCGCACCGCGGCTGAATCCTACGTTCACCGCGCACGCAAAGTAATTGAACGCCTCCTCGTTGGAGAACGGCCAACTCGATGTCGTCCGGTGCGGATAAAAGCCGACGGCAACACGATTGCGCTCGGCGAGGAATCCCAACATCCCCGGGTTGATCATCGCGGCCAAAGGATCATCACTCCAAGCGGACGTGTACAGCCCGCCGCGGCCGAGGGCTTGGGGCGAAGGCTCGAAGAGAAGGTGGCTCTGAGCAAGAACCGCGGAGCTCATGAGCAGCGTGAGCAGGAATAGAGCCGCAGACAGTCGAACGGTTCGCTTCATGGCATACTCCCCTCATTACGGCCGTCTTGTATGGTCACCCATTTCCGCCGAGCAGGGTTTCCAAACCCTGCCGGAATCTGAGAGTTCAGCGCGAAGCCCCCCTTAGTCCCCCCACTGAAGTGGAGGGAGACCCGATCACAATTCGATGCTCCCCTCAAACACGAAAACCGCCGAGCCGCGCTGGCGAATCTCGGAGAAGTCCTTCGCCACGGTGATCTCCAGCGTGCCGCCGGGCTGCTGAACGGCAATGGGCACATCGAACTCGAAATGTCCCAAAGCCGCTCCTGTGCAGGCCGCTGCCACCGAACCGCTGCCGCAAGCGAGTGTGATCCCCGCCCCTCGTTCCCACACCACCAACGTGCACGCCCGCGGCGAGAGCACGTGCACAAACTCGATGTTCGCACCTTCGGGGAAAGCCGCGTGTTCTTCCAGGGTGGGGCCGTAGGTCTCCGCAAACGCAATGTCGCGCTCCTCGCCGAAGATCACGCCGTGCGGATTGCCCACCTTCACCGGCACCACTTCAAACCGCTTGTCTCTCGCTTGCAGAACTAACGGCTCCGGTCTGCCGGAATCTGAAAAACGCGGCGCGGGCATGGTCGTCTCCACCGATCCGTCGGCCATGAGCCGCGCGCGCTGAATGCCTCCGCCGGTTTCAATCGTAAGCTCGCGCGAAACATCAAAGCCGGAGTCCCGCAGAAAAAGCACAAAGCAGCGCAAGCCGTTGCCGGAAATCTCGGCGGATGATCCATCGGCATTGAGGAGAATCATCCGGTGATCCGCCTTGGTCGAACTCTGCCGCACGAGAATCCCGTCCGCGCCGACTCCCGTATGCCTGTCGCAAAGCGCACATATCCTCGCCGCCGAAAGCTCCGGCAAGAGGCGGCCGTCCGCGTCGCCGATCAGCAGAAAATCGTTGCCGAGGCCGTGATACTTGCGAAGGCTAAACGTCATGTCGGACAAAAACAAAGTGTTATGTGACGGGGTGAAAGCTCAAGAAATATGCGAAAATCTGCTCAGAAGCGCAACACGAACGCGCTCACGAGAGCAATCCAAAAGTGCGCGAACCGTTTGGGTGATGACGGCGATTTGTCCATATTCTGCCGTTACACTCGTGCAGCGCCGCTCTCCACCAATACGGCACGATCACCCAGATGGAAGGCTATCTGTATCTTGCGTTTCAGCCCACGGAACAAGTCCTGCTATATTACTCGCAGGGAATTTCGTCGTCGCGGTTCGAGGCTTACGGTCAGGCCAGCGTGCTGCCGTGGCACGGCTTCGTCAAAGCCGGACAGTTTCAGGAGAACTACGGCTGGGTGCTGGCCGATCACACCTCGTTTGTGCGCACGGGACTCTTTGCCGACTACAACGGCACCGCCACGGCCACGCCCGACGCGCCGCGCAACAAACAACTGATGGAGGTGCAGGCGCACTTCTTCTTCTGATCTCTTCCCCTGCTTCAGTAGGGGGACAAACGGGGGTTTGTGAGCGAGGGCGCGCACGAACCCCTCGAAAAAAAAACGCGAGCGAAGATGTGAACGGGCTGCCGATGACGGCGGCCCGTTCTTCTTTTTCCGCAAAGCGGAAGCGTGGCTTGCACTCGTTATAACGCGCGTCGCACAGACTTCAAGTGCCGCATGAAAGAGCGAAAAGTGATTTTCGTTCTCACCAATCGAGAGGCATGCCCTCCATGAGCGCGTTGCACAATGCAACACCGCCGCATAGGACTTGTCAAGAGCAAGACATCCGCAATGCAGCCGACCACTCTCAACCAGAAAGAAAACGAGGCACACTCTTGTCTCGGGGCGAATAGCCTAACTATATTGAGCAGTCATTGCGCGGCATCTAATACACGCTCAAATGACGCGCGCACATTTGCGCGAGAGTGGAGAGCAATTGAAATGTGCGGACGAATCGGCGAACGGCCCGCGGCGGGGGCCGCAAGTGCCCAAGAATCGGTGCGTAGCGCGGAAGAACGAAATTCACCGGGCGCGAGCAACGAACGAAGGCTCTTAAACGGCGGGAGATATACCAACTATGCTCCCGCTATCAATTACCGGCGCACACCCTTGATTCAAAAACACTTTTTTGCGGAAGCATTCACACTCTCGGTTGCCGCAACGCAACTTTCTCGATAACTTGTCCGCGCACATCGAATCGCGTGGCGGCGAGAGTCCGACCATGTCTTAAGACAACCTTTCTTTCCGAAACACAATTGGAGGATGAGATGACGAAGCGCGTTGTGATTATTCTGATGGCGGCGATGCTCGCTACAGCCGCATGGGCGGAAGAGGAAGAAGTGGTGCGTTGCGTGTGCCCTCTGACGTGTCCGTCCGGGGCCATCGTCGAGACTGAGACGTGTGGATCGCAATCCGATTCCAATGGCGGATGTACCACAACTCCGCGCCTATTCGAGGACATCTCGTGCCCCAGCACGATCTGCGGCACGGTTAGGGTCAAGACCACCCACCCGGAGTTTTACGACGACGACTGGTACCGAGTCACCCTTACCGGGACCGAGACCGACAGCGTGCGTCTGGTATGGAGAGTAGTGGCCGAATTCGGTGTAAGGATCAAGATCATCCGCCCCGGGACGGGCGCGGACCCTTGCAGCGGTCGTCTGACCTTGAGGGACTTAACGATCGCGGCGTGCGACACAGCAGAGGTCTCGGTCTGTGTCGTCCCCGGCGTCTACTACCTCGAGGTTAAGCCGTCGTCCACGAGTTCATCCATCTCGTGCGACAACGGGGATTACATCGCGTGGGTGACATGTTTGCCATGCCATCCCGAGCCGCCCTTCACCGACGTGGACATGGGCGATTTGCCGATGTGCGACTACCCGACGCTGACGAACAACCCGGGCCACGTTCTGTCGGGCATCGCCTGGCTGGGACCGAATGTATCCCCCGAGACTGCACCTGCCTTGAACGATGGGGACCTCTATGATGACGGAGTGCCGTTATTAGTATCAGAGGGACTCCGCTGGGAGCCGTGCCACAGGGAATCCGTGTCGGTGATAGTCACGGGCGGTCAAAGGTATGATCAGTACGCGCGCGCCGGCGGCCTCCTCTTTCTTAACGCTTGGAAAGACGGCAATACGGACGACGACTTCTGCGACACGCTGTGCGGCGGAGACGCGCCGGAGTGGTTCCTGCAGAACAAGCAGGTTGTGGCCGATTCGACTTACGGATTCTGGGTTCTCGATCCCGGTCTTGAAGGCGTTCCCTCGTATCGCGGCATTTTCCGCTTCCGTCTCACCCACGACAGTCTGGATCAGTTCGGCTTCGGTCTTATTGACAGCTCATCCTGTCCGAACATGTACTGCGGAACCAAGGGCCTTGACACCCTCGGCGAAGTGGAAGACTATGTGATAGAGGACTTCCAGTTGGCGGTTGAAATGGGCACTTTCGATGCCATCCCCGGCGACAACCGCATCACGTTGCGCTGGAACACGCTCTCCGAGTCGAACAACGACCGCTTCGATATCGAGCGTGACGGCGCCGTGGTGGCACGCCCGCGCGGCTTGGGTGATTCGCCCAGCGGCCACAGCTACCAATGGGTGGATGAGCAGGTGCAGAGCGCAGTGACCTACACCTACAAGCTGTATTCGGTGGACCTGAACGGCACGCGGCGCGCGCTGGCCACCGTCTCGGCCGCGCCTAACAGCAGCCCGGCCGCGGTCACGGAGTATGCGCTGAATCAGAATTACCCCAACCCGTTCAACCCCACCACGCAGATCACCTTCGATCTCGTGGAGAACGGACAGGTTACGCTGACCATCTTCAACCCCGTGGGCCAGTTGGTGACCACGCTGGTTAACGGCCCCATGACGGCGGGCCGGCACACGATTGCCTTCGATGCGGGCAACCTGCCCACCGGCATGTATCTGTACCGTCTCGAAGCCGGCAGCTTCACCGCCGCCCGCAAGATGCTGCTCATCAAGTGACAACCCTCGCCGTTTGCGCGGCGAACCAGGAAGACAAACAAGGGGCGAACCGTTGAAGGTTCGCCCCTTTCTCTGAGCGTGTCGAATGATCAACTCAGGAGACGATCCGAAACGCATGAGGGATGAGGGCGGAGGGATGAGGGATGAAGGATGAGGGATGAAGGATGAAGGATGAAGGATGAAGGATGAAGGATGAAGGATGAAGAAAGACAGGTAGTGCCGCACGGTAGTGCGCTCTTGTCCGCCGAGCGGGGTTCAGTCTTCGTAACCCGGCCGGAATCTGCCGCGTGGCGCGGCGGCAGTCGTCTTCGCCTGCCCCGCTCGGGGAAGACAGGGCGTGTTCAGACACATGCCGCGGTCGAATCTGGCCCTCTTTCCTTCATCCTTCATCCCTCCGCCCTCATCCCTTCTTCTCCGATGTCTTCGTTCCAGATTTCGGGATGCGCGGCAATGAACTCGCGCATCATGGCCATGCACTCTTCGGAATGCAGGTCAATCACCTTCACCCCGCACTCGCGCAGCCACTCGATGCCGCCCTGAAAGGTCACCGACTCGCCGACGATCACCGTTCCGATCTTGAACTGGCGGATGAGGCCGCTGCAATACCAGCAGGGCGCAAGCGTGGTGGCGAGAATTTTGTCGCGGTAGGTCCGCTGCCGGCCCGCCTTGCGAAAGGCATCGGTCTCGCCGTGAATCGAAGGATCGTTCTCCTGCACACGGCGGTTGTGCCCTCGCCCTAACACGTTTCCCTCCGCATCGAAGAGCGCCGCACCCACCGGCACGCCGCCTTCCGCCAGACCCCGCCGCGCTTCCTCAATCGCTACGTGGAGCATGGCCTGATAATCGAGCGACGGACTCATACGTTTCCTGCATTCTTTCTTGAGACCCCAACGTGAATCCCCGCCGTAGAACGCTTCAATATAGAAAGCCGTGTGCGCCTTGTCAAGCCAAAGCCGGCGGAAATTCGCAGCATATTGTAATGATTGCAGTTGGACGGGCGGCCGCTGCGCGCGCCTTGAAAGTCAGCCGGATTCTCCCTATCTTCATGCTTCGCTAAGGAGAAGCATCATGGCGATTGTCATTACGGGCAAACATCTGACGATTGAAGATGTGGTCAAGGTGGCGCGCGAGGGTGAAAGAATCGAGTTGCACGCCGACGCGCTGCAACGCATTCGCGCTTGCCGCGCGTTCCTGCAGAAAAAAGTGGAAGCGCGCGAAATCATGTACGGCGTGAACACCGGCATCGGCGAACTTTCCGAAGTGGCCCTTACCGACGATCAGACCAAAGAGTTCCAGAAATATCTCATCTACAATCACGCGGCCGGAATCGGCGAGCCCATGCCCGTCGAATGGGTGCGCGGGGCCATGCTCTCGCGCATCAACGTGCACGCCCACGGCCACTCGGCCTGCCGTCCGGAAATCACGCAGACTTACGTGGACATGCTCAACAAGGGCATCACGCCGGTGGTGTGCGAGAAAGGCAGCGTGGGCGCGTGCGGCGATCTGGCTCCCATGTCGCAAATCGCGCTCTCTCTCATGGGCGAAGGCGAATCGTTCTATCAGGGTGCGCGCATGCCGACCAAGAACGCGCTGGCCAAAGCGGGAGTGGCAATTCCGGGTCTGGAAGTGCGCGACGGACTGGCCGCCATCAACGGCAGCAACTTCATCACCGCTACCGGCTGTCTCATCATCTTTGACACGGAGCGCTGGCTGAAACAGGCCGAGATCACGGCCGCCATGACGCTCGAAGCGCTACTCGCCAACATGAAACCCTACGACGAGCGGTTGCACAAGCTGCGCGGCTTCCAAGGAGCGATCACCAGCGCCGCCAACATCCGCAAAATCATGGCCGGCTCGGATTTGCTCACCGGCAGAATGAAAGTTAAGGTGCAGGATGCCTACAGCATGCGCTCGACTCCGCAAGTGATCGGTGCGGCCCGCGATCATCTGCGCTGGACGCGCCAGCAATTCGAAATCGAACTCAACGGCGTGGCCGACAATCCCGTTTTCGTTCCGCAGGACGGCGTAGTGCTCTCGGGCGCGAACTTTCAGGGCTCGCCCATCAGTCTGCCTTTGGACATGGTCGGGGCTTCGATCACCATGGTGAGCGTGCTTTCGGAACGGCGCATGAACCGTTTGCTGCATCCGGCCCTCAGCGTGGGATTGCCCGCCTTTCTCACCAAGGGCGCGGGCATGTTTTCCGGGCACATGCTCAGCCAATACACGGCCGACATGCTGATCGTGGAGCAGCGTATTCTCTCGACTCCGGCTTGCACGCAGTCCATTCCGGCGGCGGCCGATCAAGAGGATTTCGTGAGCATGGGCTGGAACACGGCTCTCAAGACCGCGCAGATTCTGGATAACGCTTACGGAATCCTGGGCATCGAAATGATCGCCGCCGCGCAGGCCCTCGACTTCCGCGAGTTCACGCCCGGCAAGGGAACAAGGGCCGCGCACGCGGCCGTGCGCAAGGTGGTCGAGCATCTCGACCTGGACCGGCCCTTGTTTCCCGATCATAATCGCATGAAGGAAACGGTGAAGCGACGCGACGTATTGAAGGCGGTGGAAGAAACCGTGGGCGAATTGGAGACCTACTGAGAAAATTAGAAATCAGAAATGAGAAACAGGGCGCACGCGAGTGCGCCCTTTCACGGCATGTATCCCCCTTACTTCAGTAGGGGGGTAGGGGGGGGTCTCTTCGCCCGGGAATAGCGCACTGCCGACTTCTCGCGGGGGCAGTCGTCTTCGCCTGCCCCGCTTTCTCGCCGTGGCGTGGTCCGTGACCCGCCCGGCGTGCTCCGAGTGCGGCCGGATCGGGTTTCATCGTTCATCATTCATCGTTCATCGTTTCCGCAGCCGGGGGAGAAAAAAAAAGCTCCCCGCCGGAGCGGGGAGCCGAAAGCGCGATGGGCAAGGTCGCCTTATCATGCGGTGTCATTTGAGCAGCATCATCTTTCTCTGAACCATTTGCCCATCGGCAGCCAGCCGATAGATATACACACCTGAGGGCAGCGCGCTGGCATCAAAGCTCACGGTGTGGGAGCCTGCCGCCAGCGGTGCGTTGACGAGTTCGGCCACCTTCTGTCCCATCACATTGAAAGCATCGAGCGTCACTGCACCGTCATACCTGACTCCTTCGCTGAGCGAAAATATTACATTGACAATCCATAATACCAGTTTGTGCAAAGAAGGTTCCCTGACCTGATCTCACAATTGGACACAAACCGCCATTTGTTAGCTCTCTATTCCGCGCTATTTCATAATATTCAAATGCTAAGGTTCTTGAAGAGGCTTCACGCGATGGCTTGTAGCGCCCAGCTTGCTGGGCCTTTGTCCGCCGAGCGGGGTCGCCGACCCCGCCGGAATCTTCTTTCCCCCTGCTTGCGGGGGGACAAAGAGCCTATCTTGAAATAAGGAAACGCGACCCTTTTTCCGCCGAGCCGGGTTCAGTCTTCGTAACCCGGCCGGAATCGGGATTGCGCAAATCGAGAACAGTGTAAGAGTTGAGTCATCTGTTCAACTCTCCGAGTGCCGCCTTCACTTTATTTCGAGATAGGCCCAAAAGGGGGGTTCCGCCGAGGCATGCGTCCCCGCGTGCCCGGAATCGGGCTCATGTCTCCCCCTACTTCGTGGGGGGAACAAGGGGGGAATTCTGCTTTTCTTCCGCCCGCGAGAGGCATCGTCACCTCACCGCGCGGAGCTTCGAGCCGCCGCCGCTCCAAGAGCAAAGAGGACATCCACGAACTGACCCGCAAGCTCTTGCGTTTGGGACTGATAGACCTGCCCAAGTGAAGACTGCGTAAGATTTGACGGACGGCAACCGGAACGAGAGCGAAAGCCCTTTTTTGTTTGGGCTCAGCGGAAAGCGTTGACTTTCTGCCCCCTCCCACTATATTTAACATATTGAATTGTTCCTTAATAAGCCGTATCGAGGAGATGCTCCATGAAAGCGCTTATGACTCTACTTTGTGTCGCTGTGGCCACAGTTTTCTGCGCGGCAGAAGAGATGCCGTTTAACACAGACGCTCATACCCAAACGCCTTGGGCGGCGCAACCAGTTTACACGAATGTGACGGCAGGTGACGTCACGGTGACGTTCACAAATCTGGGCGGCAGCATCTGTTTAGAATGCACGCCCGGAGGCCACTCGTACGGCTGCTACTTCAATCCTTGCGGCTGTCTGATTTCATCGAATGGCACGTGCCCGCCTGTCGGCTCGTGTGCCGGTCCAGCAGACGCGTGCATCTGTGCCCCTACGCTCTTCGCCTCACTCATCTATCAAGTGGAACCGAGCGGTCCCACCTGTATTGCCGCATGCACCACACCAACAGTCACTCTCCATCCGGGACAGTCATTGCGCCTCGGCCACTTCGACTGCGACCAAGGCCAAGACAATTGCGGTGGTTTCACCGGCACGCTGGTGGTAACGCCGGTTTGCAGTGATCCACCAGAGATACTTGACGCATACACGCTCGATAACGAGCCCTACTACAATGGTGGGCAGACAGTTTCTTGCGCAGTTACTTTTCAGAATATTTGCAGTCCGCGCGAGGTGAGAGTACGGATAGCGACCATCTCATGGGGAGTAAAGCACCCCTCGTTTCCCGATTGGGATCTCAGTTACTTTGTGGAGAGAGACATGCGCGTGGTCACGCTACCGACAGGCATTGCTCCTCAGGATTTTGGCTGGGACGCGCCGTACTGGCCGTGGGGGGCTGTACCACAAGACGTTCGCGTGACAGTAGAGACTTTAGAAGGTGAAATCATCGCACAACATGTGATTGGCTATGACGTCTATTGGTTAAGCCCCCTACTGCATTCAACGTGGCTATGGACGCACGATGCAGTTGAAGCATGTAGGAATGGCGACATGGGTTGCTGGGGTGCTATTCTTGGCGTGATTCCGGGTCTCGACCCGATTGCAACACCTTTAGCTTTCGCAGATGGCATTTGCCGAGCCGAAGAGCTTCGCAACGCGGGTAACAGTGGGTGGGGCCTCCAAGTTGGACGGACTGTGTTTGAGACCGTCGAGCTTCCATACGAGATTGAGCTGCCTTCATCCGAATTTGATGCTCGACAGGAGGCTTTCGACTGTCTAAAACCCATCGTGCACGAGAACCTGCCCGAATTAGACGACGCGGTGCGTGCAGTTGAATTCGTTTCCAACCTTGAGTTACTCTTCATACCAGACTATGAGTCGCCGTATTTTCTATACGATCAATACCGGGCTTACATTGCAGTCTCAGGCGCATTCAGCGAGGGCCTGAATGTTTACGAGAGATCGCAGCTCTTGAGCATCGAGGTTCCTATTGAAGCAAAGTCTCGCGACGCCAGTTACGCTCGCTCAACACTCGATACCATTGGAATCTCGGATGGTTTGGTGATACCATTTGAAGATGACAACATCCTGTTGGGACACCTTGGCCGACGGGCAACCGCAGCGGGTGATTCGTTGGCGCACAACCAATACCGTAGTGCGGTTTTCGGACACACGGCGGCGCGGGCTGAAACCATCGGCGTGTCTTTTCTTCATGTGTTGCCCGATTGCACGACTCAGCGTCTCGACTGGACAGGACTTGTTGTTGACTCCGCCGGCGGCTTCCGCATCCCTGCCTCCGACACCACTGACTGCATCAAGATGTTCATGGATCAAGACGGTGACGGCATGTTTGAGCAGACCGTCTACCCGGAAGTTGGCGGAGCTTCGATTCGGCTTGTAGTGATGGTTGACGGGGATTCGATCCGGCTGTCGTGGAAGCCTGTCTATTGTGCGAGTTCATACCGCGTCTATTGGGGGTCAGCGCTCGATGAGATCACGACCCAGTTGACGGAGACGGCAGACACAACCTGCGCAGATCCGGCGATTGGCTCGGTTCGCTTCTATCAGGTGAAAGCCGTTTTTCCATAGGAGAACACGGGCACGGTGCGCTGTGCTCCCCATGGTCTGACGGCGGGGCAGACGTACTGGTACTATCTGGCGGACGTGGATTTGAGCGGCAACCGCACCGAGCACCGCGCGATGATGCGGAGCGCGACCATGACCGGCTCTGTGGAGCTTCCGTCGGATTACGCGCTGTCCGCGTATCCCAATCCCTTCAATCCTTCCACTACCATTTCGTTCGCTCTGCCGGAAGCGGGTTTTGTGCGAATCGCCGTGTTCGACGTGGCGGGAAGGTTGACTCAAACACTCGTGAATGGAAAGCGCGGCGCGGGAAACCACACGGTCATGTTCGATGCGCGCGAGTTGCCCAGCGGAGTGTATTTCGCGCGCATGGAGAGCGGGCCGTTCACGATGACGAAGAAGATGCTACTCATCAGATAAAAGCTGAAAGGGCTGAAATACTGAAAGGCTGAAATTTCAGATTTTCAGGATTTGAAACGGATTCCGGCGGGGTCAGCGACCACCGCTCGGCGGACAAGAAAGATTCCGGCCGGGTGGCGAAGACTGACCCCGCTCGGCGGACTCGGGTTTCATCGTTCATCGTTTGCGAGACCCCCCTTTTGTCCCCCCGCAAGCAGCGGGAAACTCGAACCTGTCATCCTGAACCCCCAAGTCTTCGCAGGGGGTGAAGGATCACAGAAGGTCAAATCCAGACACTTCCGGTGATCCTTCAGGCCGCAAGACGGAAAGAGCGGCCTTCAGGATGACATTGGTAGTGCTCGGTGCTATTGCAGGCGGAAATCAACAGGGCAGACTCGTTTGAGTCTGCCCTTGCGTTTTCCGACTTTCCCCCCGTGGACGGGGGGATAAAAGGGGGGTGTCTGCGGGAGGGTGCCCGGTTGATAAGCCGCTTCTCTTTGACTATCTTTCGGGGGGCTTGCGATTGAGCGGAATCCTCACCGTAAAGGTCGCGCCGTCGCCCGGTTCCGATTCCACGCCGATCTCCGCCCCGTAGCGGCTGAGTATGTTGCGGCTGGTGGAAAGTCCCAACCCCGTGCCCACCGGCCCGTTGTCGGTGGCCTCCGAGGCCTTGGGCTTGGTGGTGAAAAAGGGACGAAACAGGTTCTGCCGCACGTCCTCGGAGATGCCGCAGCCCGTGTCGGAAATCCGGATCATCAAATGCCGCCCGTCGGATTGCGTGCGCACCGTGAGCACTCTCTTTTCGCTGTGGTGCATCGCGTCAATGGCGTTGCGCAGCAAATTCCCGATCACCTGCGCAAAGTCAATGTACAGGCCGTAAACCGTGGGCGAGCCGGAATCGAGATCGAGTTCGGTCTTGATATTGTGCTTGAAGAACAGATTGGCGTCGAGAAAGCGCAGCTCGGTGCGGATGATGTCCTCGATCACCAAGTCCTGCGGATGCGACTCCCGCTCGTTGCGCGACTTCAGCAGCAAGTTGGCCACGATGTCCTTCATGGCCGTAGCCTGCTGACGGATTTGCTCGATCTCCGGCTGTCCCGGACTTCTCAGTTCGAGCAGATCACAGAACCCGAGAATGCCCATCAAAGGCCCGTTCAGATTGTGGGCGATTCCCGCCGAAAGCATGCCGAATTCGGCCAGCTTGCTCTCGCGCACCAGCTCCAATTCAAGCTGATGGTTCTGCGCCTCGATCAGCTTCTGCTCGGTGATGTCCTTGGCGATGAGCATCACCGAAGCCTTCTTCCCCGATTCGAACAAAAAGCTGCGGCTGACCAGAAACAACCGGCCGTCGCCCCCCTCGAGCTCCAGCGACTGCCCTTCGTAGGCCGAGGCCAAACCCTGCAGGTCCGATTTGTCGTGCCGCGAAAACTCGCTCAGCCAGCGGTGGCAAATGACCGGCAGTTCGTAAGGTTCGAAAATCTGCTCGGCGGCCGGGTTCGCGTACAGAATATCCCCGGTCGGTGAGAGCAGAATCAGCGCCTCCCGCATCGAGCGAATGAACATTCCCAATCGGTCCCGCTCGGCGCGCAAGTAGCGCTCCGTGGCCGCGCGCTCGCCCACGTCGCGGCCTGCCACCACCGCAAACGCGCCCCGTCCCGAAACCGTGCGCGCCGACATGAACTCGATCAGCCGCGAGCGTGCACCCGCCACTTCGCTCGGCAACTCCAGCACGTGCACTCCGCCCGCGCCCGCGTCTTCATAGAGCGTGCGCGCCGCCTTGCGCTCGGATTCGGGAAACAAATCGAGGAACTTCCGTCCC